>JBAZMV010000009.1 GCA_041649635.1 Dehalococcoidia bacterium | reverse complement strand
TGGTCTACGACAAGGGTTACTCCCTGATCCTCGAGCAGGGTATAAAAGGGCTGCTCAAGAAATACAATATGCAGGCCGGCGATTTCACCAAGTTCGTGTACGATACCACGCTGCAGAGCGGAAGGCACGGGGCGATGGCGAAATCGCTGAAGCTGGCCGACAACCAGATACAGGATCATCTGTTCAACGCAATCGGCAACATCGGCACGGCCCATGCCACCATGATGCTGGTCGCGGCGCTGGAAGAGGCCAAGCCGGGAGACAAGATCCTCTGGGCCAGCTATAACAACGGCGTGGACGCCTTCATCCTGCAGGTTACCGACCAGATAACCAAGCTGGGGCCCCGCCGCGGCTATAAGAAGCACCTGGAAGCCAAGAAGATGCTGGAGAACAACGACCGCTACCTGCGCTGGCGCAAGCTGGTGCCGCTGGAGAAGGCGCGCCGTTCCGAGCAGTCGCCGACATCCATATCCACATTGAGACGCGACAAGAAGATCGCCCTCGCGCTCTACGGCGTCAAGTGCAAAGCATGCAACACGCCGCAGTTCAGCCAGGGCGGCAGCTACGGCTACCTGACCCCGCTCAGGGTCTGCGTGGACTGCCAGGCCATCGACCAGATGGAGCCTTACAGGTTCTCCGGCCGCAAGGCCAAGATATTCACCTACACCGAGGATAACCTCGCGGACAGCAACGACCCGCCCACCACCGTAACGGTCATCGACTGGGACGGCGGCGGACGCGGCATATTCGATATGACCGACCGCGGCGGCGCGAAACTGGATGTCGGTACAGAGGTCGAGACGACATTCCGGAAACTCTATTACGACCGCGGCGTGCACAACTACTTCTGGAAGACGCGCCCCGTCAGGTGCTAAAGGAAGGATAGATATGGTAGAGAGTATTAAAGATAGAGTAGCGATCATCGGAATGGGTTGCACCCAGTTCGGTGAGCTTTGGGATAAAAGTCGCGTCGACCTGGTCGTTGAGGCGACCAAAGAAGCTTACGCGGACGCCGGGCTCGAGCAGAAGGATATACAGGCGGGATGGGTCTCCACCTACTACGACACGTCCGGCATCACCGGCCAGGCGCTGGCCGCCCCGCTCAGGCTGCCCTACCTGCCCATCACCCGCGTTGAGAACGCCTGCGCCTCGGCTTCCGATGCCTTAAGGAACGCCACATACGCAGTCGCCGCCGGCATCTACGACCGCGTGCTGGTCGTCGGCGTCGAGAAGATCAAGGACCAGGGCCTCAGCGGACTGGCCGTGCGCAACCTGGACATGGGCGGACTGATGTTCTCCATGACCATGCCCGGCATGTTCTCAATGCTGGCCACGAAATACTTTTCCCACTACAACATAACGCCCGAGGACGGCAAGAAGATGCTGGCCCACGTATCGTGGAAGAGCCACAAGAACGGCGTGAACAGCCCCAAGGCGCACTTCCGCAAGGAAGTAAGCATGGACCAGATAATAAAGGCCCCGATAATCGCGTGGCCGCTGGGCTTGTTCGACTGCTGCGGCGTCTCCGACGGCGCGGCGGCCGCCATCATCGTGCCGGCCAAGGACGCCAAGAAATACCGCAAAGACCCGCTCATGATCAAGGCGCTCCAGATGAGCGTGGCCCCGGGCGACGGGACGACATCGACCAAGTACGACTATCTCCATGTCGAGTCCACCGTGCGCGCCGGCGAAGCGGCCTACATCGAGGCCGGAATCAAGAACCCGCGCGAGGAGATCGGCATGGCCGACGTCCATGACTGCTTCTCCATCACCGAGGCTGTGACCATGGAAGACCTGAGATTCAGCAAGCGCGGCAACATGAAAGAGGATATCGAATCCGGCTTCTTCGATCTTGAGGGCGGACTGGCGGTTCAGCCCGACGGCGGACTGAAGTGCTTCGGCCATCCCATCGGCGCCACCGGATTGAGAATGATATACGAGATGTACAAGCAGTCGCAGGGCAAGGCGGAGAAGCGCCAGCTCAAGAACCCGAAGCTGGGACTGACGCACAACCTTGGCGGACAGCCCCCGCACTGCACGATATTCGTAGGCATCTTCGGAACCTAGAACTTAACGATACAGGGAAACATCCGCATGGCGAGACAGGACAACGTTCTCGCCATGCGCCATGTATAAAAGGAACTCCGGGGACTGAATCGACTTCTCCCCCGGAGGTTAAAAAAACAAATAAGGGAATAAAGGCTAAACCCAAGGAAGGGAGTAAAAATGGACTTCCAACTAACCCCGGAACAGGAAGCCTTAAAGAAGGAGTTCGACACCTTCTTTGAGGAAGAGATGAAGAAGGCCCCCGAGGGATGGATGTGGGGCCTGGACGGACTGTTTAACGACATCGGCTGGCCTTTCAACAAGTACATGGCGAAAAGGCTGGCGGAGAAGGGCTGGCTGGTGAGGCCGTGGCCCAAGGAATACGGCGGCTGCAACGCCCCCATGATGGAGCAGCTCATATTCAGCGATTCCATCGGCTATTACTGCGCCCCCGGCGTAGATCCGTTAGGCATCGGAATGATCGGGCCGACGCTGCTGGCGCTGGGCAACGAGGAACAGAAGAAGGAACACCTGCCCCCGATAGCGAAAGCCGAGAAGTTCTGGTGTCAGGGCTGGAGCGAGCCCAACGCCGGCTCCGACCTGGCATCGCTGACGACAAGGGCCGTCAAGGACGGCGACGACTGGATCATCAACGGCCAGAAGTGCTGGAACACCGGAGCGCACCGCGCCGACTGGAGCTTCATGCTGGCCAGAACCGACCCAAACGAGAAACGCAGCAAGGGCATTACCTTCTTCCTCGTCGATATGAAGACGCCGGGCATCGAGGTTCGGCCGATACCGGGTATGGACGGCTCCGAGCACTTTAACGAGATCTTCTTCGATAATGTGCGCGTCCCCTCGCGGAACATCGTGGGAGAGGTCAACCAGGGATGGGGCGTTACCAATGCCACCATGAACTTCGAACGCTCCAGCGTGGGCGTCATCTCAGGAATAAAACGCGCGCTCTACGAACTGGTGGAATACTGCAAAGAGAACAGCCTCAAGGGCAAGCCGCTGAAGGACAACCCGCACGTGCGCCATCGCCTGGCGCAGCTCTTCATCGACATCGAGACCGGCCACGCCATGAGCTACCGCTGCGGCTGGATGCAGGAGAAGGGCGACCTTCTCGGCGCCGCCTCGGCATCATGCGGGGCCAAGGTCTTCAGCACCGAGCTGTGGCAGCGCTGCGCCTTCACCGGCGTGGAGATAATGGGCCTCTACGGCACGGTGGCGCATACCTCCAAGAAGTTCGCACCGATACGCGGCCAGTTCGAGAACCTGGTACAGATCACACCCGGCTACAAGCTGGGCGGCGGAACTTCGGAAATCATGAAAAATATAATCGCCTGGATCGGCCTGGGGCTGCCCAGGAAATAAGTGGAGAGGAGCGAATCATGAATCTTGATTTCAGCGAAGAGCAGGATATGCTCCGAAACTCAGCCCGGCAGTTCGCGTCCACCGAGTGCACCAAAGCTATTGTCAGAGAGCTTGAAAAGAGCGCGGAAGGCTACTCGCCCGAGATGTGGGGCAAGATGGCGGAGCTCGGCTGGTTCGGGCTGATGATACCGGACGAATACGACGGCATGGGAATGAAACTGCTTGATATGGTTGTGGTATTCGAAGAGATAGGTAAGAACATTCTGCCCAGCCCCTTCCTCGTCAACACCGCTCTGGCCACGCCGCCTATCGTCGAGGCTGGCTCCGAGGCTTTGAAAAAGGAATTCCTGCCTAAGATAGCCGCGGGCGAGATCATACTGACCATGGCGCTCACCGAGAAGAGCGCGGGCTACACCCCCGACTGCATCCAGATGAAGGCGGAGGCCAAGGGCGACAGCTTCGTGCTCAACGGCACCAAGATGTTCGTCGAGTATGCCACCGCGGCCAACTACCTTGTAGTCGTTGCCAAGACTAAGGAAGGTAAGTCTGCGGACGGCATAACGCTGTTTCTCGTCGATGCCAAGGCGGGCGGAGTTACGATAACGCCTTTCGACACCACCGCCGCCGATAAGCAGTGCGAGGTCGTCTTCAAGGACGTCAGCGTCCCCAAGAAGAACGTCATCGGCGATGTTGACAAGGGCTGGCCGGCAGTGCAGAGCGCATTGCAGCAGGCCACCATAGCCAAGTGCGCCGAGATGTGCGGCGGCATGGAAGCGATGCAGGAGATGGCCGTGGCCTACGCCAAGGAAAGGGTGCAGTACGGCAAGCCTATCGGTTCCTATCAGGCAATGCAGCACAAGCTGGCCGAGCTGTATCTGCGCGCCAGCATGTCCAAGAATATCCTGTACGAAGCGGCATGGATGGCCCAGGAGAAGATGGACTGCGACTGGAAGGTATCCACATGCAAGGCGTGGTGCAACGAGGCCTACAAGCTGGTCACCGAGGACGGTGTGCATATCCACGGAGCTATCGGCACGACGATGGACCACGACGCCAGCCTTTACTATCGCAGGGCGCGGGCGGCCTACTCGATCTTCGGCGACACTGAAGATCACAGGGAAGTCGTAGCCAAATCGATGGGGCTGTAAGCCCGTCGACCGTCGAACCTTTAAAATACGAATCATAATGTAGGGGCGAACCCCCGTGTTCGCCCTTTCTCGAAACAAGACGGGGATATCCCGTAGGGGCGCTGCTTGCTGCGCCTTGGGCAGGGCGAGCCCTGCCCCTACAAAATATTCCCAAACAGGGGGTTGATAGCCCCGAACGAAGAGGAAATAAAAAACTCTCGAGGAGAGGTGGAAGATATGGATTTTAATTTCACACCGGAACAGGAAGCGTTCCGAAAAGAGGTCAAGGAGTTTCTCGCAAAGGAGATCCCGCCCGAGTTCGAAGCAGGAGTGGGCGGCCATGTGGAGTCGGAAGCGGACTGGAAGTTCGCGCGTTCCATCACCAAGAAGCTGTCTCAAATGGGCTGGCTCAACATCGCCTGGCCTGAAGAGTACGGCGGCAAGGACGCGCACATGTTCAGCGTTATCATCAACGAGGAGTTTAACTACCGCGGCGCGCCCGGCTTAGACTTCGGCGGCATCGGCATGCTGGCCCCGGCCCTCATGGCCCACGGCAACGAGGAGCAGAAGAAGGAACACCTAGGCCGTATCGCGCGCGGCGAGGTCATCTGGTGCCAGGGCTGGAGCGAACCCGGCGCCGGGTCCGACCTGCCGGGCATGACCACCAAGGCCGTCGAGGATGGTGACTCATACGTCATCAACGGGCAGAAGGTATGGACTAGCCTGGCGCACCACGCTGACTGGTGCTTCCTGCTGGCTAAGACAGACCCCAACATTGAGCCCAAACACAAAGGCATCACCTTCTTCCTGGTCGATTTCAAGACACCGGGCATCACCATCAACCCGCTGATAACCATGGCCAACGAGCACTGTTTCTCAGAGGTGTTCTACGATAACGTCAGGGTGCCCAAGAAGAACATAGTTGGCAAGATCAACGGCGGGTTCAAGGTCGCCATGACCGCAGCGGGCTTCGAGCGCTCCGGCATCTACCGCATCGCACGGGCGCTGGGCAATGTCGACAAGCTGATCGAGTTCGCCAAGCAGCCGCTGCCGGGCGGGCACATCATCGGGAAGGACCCGTACGTCAGACAAAGGCTGGCCAACCTTTACATCGAGGGCCGCATCGCGCGCATACTGGCCTACCGCGTAGCCTGGCTGCAGACCCTGGGCCAACAGCCCGAATGGGAGGCTTCCATAGCGCGCGTGCATGGCAGCGAGTTTCAGCAGCATGTCGGCGAAATCGGCGCCGAGATCATGGGACTATACGGCACGCTTTTCAAAGAGTCGAAGTGGGGCAACGAGAAGTATTCAATAGCACGCGAGTCGCTGCTCGGAATCGGAGCCACCATAGCGGCCGGCACATCGGAAGTGCAGAGGAACGCCATCGCCATGCGTGGCTTCGGTATGCCGAAATCATACTAGAAAGTAAATAATCTCCAAGGGGGAAAGGAGCGGAAATATGGATCTAGGATTTACACAAGAACAGGAAATGTTACGCACATCGGCTCGCGATTTTCTAACGGCGGAGTGCCCTCCGGAGACGGTCAAGGAACTTAACGCGGACGAGAAGGGCTACAACCCGGAGATGTGGAAGAAGATGTCCGAGCTGGGCTGGCAGGGGCTGGCCATCCCCGATGAGTACGGGGGAATGGGCATGACCTTCCTCGACCTGGCGGTGCTCTTTGAGGAGATGGGAAAGGCCGCGTTCCCGGGCCCGTTCCTGCCTTCGGTAGTACTGGGCGGGTTCACCCTGCTCGAGGGCGGCAGCGAGGAGCAGAAGAAGGCCTGGCTGCCCAAGATCGCATCGGGTGAGTCCATCTTCACGGTGGCCATCACCGAGCCCAGCGTGAGCTATGACCCGGCCGATATCACAGTCAAGGCGACGGCCGAGGGCGGCGATTTCGTCATCGACGGCACCAAGCTGTTCGTGAACGACGCCAACGTAGCCGACCACATCATCGTCGTGGCCAGGACCAAGGAAGGAAAATCCGCGGACGGCATCACCCTGTTCCTGGTCGATGCTAAAGCCGAGGGAGTACAGATAACGCGCCTGCAGACCATCGACGGCGGCAAGCAGTGCGAGGTCATTTTCAAGAAAGTCAAAGTGCCCAAGGCCAACATGATCGGCGCCCAGGACAAGGGTTGGACCATCATCGACAAGGTGCTTGAGAAGGCAACGGTGGCCAAGTGCGCCGAGATGCTCGGCGGCGCGCAGGCTGCTCTGGACATGAGCGTGGCCTACGCCAAGGAGCGCATTCAGTTCGGCAAGCCCATCGGCAGCTTCCAGGCCATCCAGCACCACTGCGCCAACATGCTCATCGATGTGGAGAGCTCCAGGTTCCTGACATATCAGGCGGCGTGGAAGATCTCCGAGGACATGGACGCCACCATGGAAGTCTCTATGGCCAAGGCCTGGGTCAGCGACGCCTACCGCCGCGTGACCCGCCTCGGGCACCAAATCCACGGCGGCATCGGCTTCTGCCTAGACCACAACATGCCTCTCTACTTCAAGCACTGCAAAGCATCCGAGTCGCTCTTCGGCGGTCCCGAGTTCCACCGCGAACAGGTCGCCCAGAGCCTCGGTTTATAGTTCGATATCGATTCGATGGTGCAGAGAAGGGCTATCAGCCGATAGCCCTTCTCTTTGTGGATATGTTAGAGACGTCGAGCGCGAAACGGGACGTCGACGAGGGGAAACCGGAACGCGATTCTTCGTTTCGCTCAGAATGACATACTCGGGCCGGAGGACGTCCGTAAAATTCCTCCTAGCCTCCTCTTTTATAAAGAGGAGGTAGCTAATCTCGTCGTAACAGGGAAGTGCAGAGGGATATCCCTCTGCCGGGATAATAGGGGGTTGCCTGGCACGAGATTGCCACGTCGCAGCACTCCTCGCAATGACCGCTCAAAGAGAGGTGCAGGAGATGAGTCTCCTGCCGGGGTAATAGGGGTGTCCCCTAACCTATTTTAAAATCCCCCAAGAATGGGGGATAGCAGGGGGTTGATAAAGCTATGAGCTGTATCTTCTGTAAAATCATAAACGGTGAAGTGAAAAGCGACGCGGTCTACCGCGACGATAAGGTCGTAGCCATCCGCGACATCAATCCCAAGGCTCCGGTGCACATCCTGATACTGCCCCTGGAGCATATCCCTTCACTTAAAGAAGCGACTGCCGACCACATGCCGCTGTTCGGACACATGGTGAACGTGGCCAATGACCTGGCTAAGAGCGAGGGGATAGCGGAGAGCGGTTACAGGCTGGTGATAAACTCAGGGCCGGACGCAGGTCAGGACATACACCACCTGCACCTGCATCTGCTCGGCGGACGCAAGTTGGGCTGGCGAACCTAATAAAAATACCATTAGTCGACCGATATCGACTTTATTTTTCTTCCTCCTCAACCAGCTTGCACCAGACGTCTACGATAACCGGATCGAACTGGCTTCCGGCGCACCGCTTCAGCTCCTCACACGCAGCCTCGGGTGACATAGCTTCTCTATAGGGGCGCTTTGTCACCATGGTATCATAGGCGTCGGCCACGCTGGTTATCCTGGCGCCAGGCGGTATCTCAAGGCCGCTTAAGCCGGACGGATAGCCCGAGCCGTCGTACCATTCATGATGATGCAGAACTATAGGCACCAGCGTTGAGAGTTCTTTCACATAGCCCAGTATCCTCGCGCCCTCGGCGCAGTGCTTCTTTATCACATCCCATTCCTCTAGAGTAGGCTTGCCCGCCTTGGTAAGGATCGAGTCGGGCACGCCGACCTTGCCGATGTCGTGCAGCAAGGCCGCGGCGTGCAGCTTATCCAGGTCTTCCGCGGACAGTCCGATAGCTTTACCTATGCGCGCCGCCGTATCCGCGACCCTCTGAGAGTGGCCGTACGTGTAAGGATCTCTGGCGTCAACTGTGGCCGCCAACGCATAAACTTGATCCTGCGTAGCCACATCTATTATGTTTGCCGATAGCGTCCTCAGTTCGGATACGAGCTTGTCCTCATAGCCCTTCCTTTTCGCTTGATACAGGGCAGCGTCCGCCAGGAATACAAGGCCGTCTGGCGACTCGGCGTTCGCGGGATACTCGGCGATCCCGCTGCTGAAGCCCACATGCACCCCTAAGGATCCGGTTTGTCCCAAAGGCACTTTCTGCCACCTGGCCCTCATCCTCTGCACTATCGTTTTGGACCTTTCCGCACCCGCCCCGGACAGGACCAAGGCAAACTCATCGCCCCCATAACGAAATGCCAGGTCGCTCTTTCTTATCGATGATTTGAGTGTCTGCGCAAATTTCTCCAGGACCATATCCCCATTGGAATGCCCGTACTTATCGTTATATTCCTTAAAACCATCCAGATCTATCATAACCACGGAGAACGGACGGTTCGTCCTCCCCGCCCTGTTCATCTCCACATCCAGCATCTCAAAGAAATAGCGGCGGTTATACAGGCCTGTCAAGTCGTCCGTAACCGATATCTCCCTTGTCTGCTCAATGAGCATAATGTTATTGATACCGAGGGATATCTCGCCGGCTATTGCTTTAAACAGCTCCAGCTCCTCGTCAACGAACGTTCTCTCTTCTGTACTGAAGACTACCAACAATCCCTGCATATCACCGCCCTTGAATAACGGGGTGGCAGCTATAGCCTTCCTTCCTATCTCCGCGGTCAATTTTTGAGATTTTTCGACATCGGCTACAATGTAGGTTTCATCTATTGAAGTAACAGCCCCTTCAAGCTGCATCATTCTATCAAGCCCCTCCTCGGTCAGTGCTAATGTTGAGAATTGCTGCATTAAGTCCTTGGGTACTCCTTTGCACGCTCTAAGTTTTAAGGCATTCTCTTCCAGGTCCAGCATGAAGATGATACCGGCCTCGGTTCCCATTACGTCACACACCTTCGAAAGGGCTTCCCTCAGCATTGTTTCCAAACTCGAAGACTGGTTTATGATCTGTGCGATACCGTATAAAGCCTCGATCCTTCTAGCGTTGTATCTAATCTCCTCCTCCGCGTTCTTTCGCTCGGTGATATCCACCAGATGATTAACGATGCCCCGCACATCGGGATGGTCGAAGAGATTGGTGATCATACACTCCGTCCATTGCCACTCGCCCCTCGCGTTCTTGAGGCGCGCCTCGAATGTGACCGTCTTGCCGGGATTGCGCAAGCATTCATCGAAGGCTTCCCCGGCATTTTTCAAATCTTCGGGGTGTATGAACTCAACCGCCGAACGCCCGACGGTACCTTCCCGTGTATGTCCGGAGATACGTTCCAATCCGCCGGTGACATCGACTATTACCCCCTCCTGATTAACCACCAGAGCCGCTCCCGAAGATAGATCCGTGATGGCCCTGAAGTACCTCTCCTTGGCCTCCAGCGCCTCCTCAGCCCTCTTGCGTTCGGAGATATCACGAACGATGGCCTGGGCGCCGGCATACTCTCCTTCTTTCTGTATAACGACGGCGGTATACTCGATGGGCCTTTCCTCGCCGTTTTTCCTGACAACCATCGTCTCCCCGATATATTCCCCGGACTCAAGAAGTCGCGTCTGCAGTTCATTAGCAGTCACATCGCGCCACTCCGGAGCGACTAATTCCAGAAAGTTCATCTTAAGCACTTCGTCAACGGTGTAGCCCCAGGAATTAACCGCCGAATTAACGGTTTTCACAAATCCCAGCGTGTCCACGGAAACAATAACGTCTTTCTCCCTCTCAACAAGATTCCTGTATTTCTCCTCGCTCTGCTTTAAAGCATCATCCCACTGCTTCCTCTCGGAAACATCCCTGATAACGTTAACAAAGCCGACCACGTTGCCTGCGATATCATGAATCATGGCCGTGCTTACCTCTACATCCATGCCCCTGCCGTCCGGGAGCTCTATGCCATACTCCACCCTTACCTGAGGATGCCGCTCCATTAGCATCCTTGAAAAGTTGGCTAACGCCGTTTCCTGATCCTTAAATCTGATGATTTCCGCCGCATTGCGCCCTATCAGTTCCTCCTTTGTTTTGATGCCGAGGATCTCAAGCGCCGCTTTATTCACATCGACTATATTCATGTTGGGATCGCTGACCACTACGCTGTCCATCATTGAATCGAAAGTCACGCGAAGCTTTTCCTCCGAGTTGCGCAGCGCCGCCTCCGCCCATCTGCTCTCCGTTACATCGTGAATATTCATGATAAAACCGTTAACTGCCGGATTATCAAAAAGGCTCTTTCCCAACCCGCCAAAAACGCGCACCGACCCGTCTTTATGCACTATGCGGAATTCATTAGGTATAGCAACCTCTTTTGTTAACACCGCCTCGCCAAAAGCGGACCCAGCTTGCTGAACATCATCCGGATGAATAAAATTGAAGGAGCTGCTGCCGACCATTTCCTCAGGCCTGTAGCCGGTATAGCGCTCGACGGAACGGCTGCAGTACTTGATAGTTCCGTCCTTGTCCGTAATGACGATAATATCCGATGAGTTCTCGGTTATCGCCTTAAAATACTCCTCGCTCTTCTTTAGCGCCGCCTCCGCCTTCTTGCGCTCTGTGAGGTCCCTTTCCACAACCACTATGCCTACCGGCCTGCCGCCGGCGTCCAGAATCATGTTCCCGGAGGCCTCGATAGGCACTCTGTGTCCGCTCTTGGTAACTATAGTGAACTGGGCTACGCTCGGTTGCCCGCTCGTCATCAATTCCTGCAGCGCAAAAGCAACCCTCTCCTTATCCTCAGGCACAATAGCCTCCAATGCGTGTACGCCAACATCATCTCGTTCAAAAAGCCTATGCGCCGCATCGTTCGCATCAACTACATTGCCCTGCATATCGAATATAAGAATAGCGTCCAATGCAGCCTTGAAGGCATTGGAAAGGACGATAATCTCCGCCTCTGCCTTCTTGCGCTCGGTGATGTCCGTATGTACGCCGATAAGTCCGATAAGCTTTCCGGCTTCGTCTTTAATAGCATCCGCACGCAGCAGGACGGTTAACACGCGCCCGCCCTTTGCCCTCATCTCCACCTCTCCGCTCCAGGAACCGCCGCTCATAATCCTGTTGAACACCTCATGGGCGACATCCTCGCTGGCATAAGCGGCGGGCCCCCCGCCTGCGTCCTCCAGCTCCTCCGGCGTGAATCCAAATAGTTCGGTGAATGCCCTGTTGTGGTAGAAGTGATGTCCTTGCGAATCCGATATAGCGATAGCGTCGCTTGAGCTCTCCACCGCCTTGTTGATGCGCAGCAGCGCCTCCTCCATTCGCTTGCGTTCGGAGATATCGCGCGCTATGCCTATGAAGCCGGTTGGATTCCCCCTATCATCCCTCATAACGGCCACATTGAATTCGCCGTCGAATTCCCTCCCTGTTGTATCGACAAGCTTATACTCATTCCTTCCAGATAGATTTGGTGCTTTTAACGATTTAACGGCATCACTAACCGCTCTTTCGCGATCTACAGCGGCCACCAGTTCCGAAGACTTCCTTCCGATGATTTCTTCCTTGCTGTTAAACCCGTTCAGGCGTATAGCCTCTCTATTGGCGTCAACAATATCTCCATTCATGTCGACGACAGTAATGGCTTCTCCGATCGAGTCAAATACCACGCGCAGCTTCTCGCTGGTCTCGCGCAGAGCTTTCTCCACCTTCCTGCGCTCCGTTATGTCGCGCGTAACACCCATGATTCCTATACGATTACCACTCGAATCATGCAGCCACGAGAGCTTCATCTCCGTCCAGACCGTTGAGCCGTTCTTGCATTTCAATTCTACTTCTATAGTACGCGACGTATACTGTTCGGTATGATCGATTTCAAACTCTTCCTTAAGGACCTGCATAACGGTTCTCATTGAATCAGCCGTCACTGTCTCCTCAAGAGGCATCTTGAGGGCTTCTTCAGCGGTATAGCCCCTCATGCTCTGGATAGAAGGACTTATATAAGTAAAGTTGAGATTTAAATCCATAGTCCAGATGACATCAGAAACGTTCTCGGCCAGCAATCGGTAGCGCTCCTCGCTTTCCCTGATGAGCTGCTCGGCTTTTCTGCGCTCCGTGATATCGCGCGTAGAGCCCTGCACCCCAATTACATTCCCCTCAGAATCACGCATAAAGCTGGCCTGTATCTCAGACCACACGGTAGATCCATCCTTATTCACAAGTTCAAGCTCCACAGCCCGCACCCTATTGGGATCAATCCCTTTCGCTCCCTCACGGGCCAGCTCTTCCTCAATCAACCTGACAGCCGATGAAAAAGATTCGGGAACAAGCATATCCTGTATCGACATTTGTGTCAGTTCTTCAATTGTGTAACCCTTGAGGATTCTGAGTATTGCCGGGCTGATGAAAGTGTACTTGAGATTCATGTCAATGGTCCATATAGCATCCGTTGCATTCTCCGCCAGCAGGCGGTAGCGCTCCTCGCTTTCCCTGAGCGTCTGCTCCATGCGCCTGCGCTCGGTCACGTCCCGCATCACGGTAACGGTTCCGGCAGGCTTACCGTCGGCATCGCGGAGCAAAGCGGTGCTGAGTTCGCATTCAAACTCCCGTCCATTCCGGTCGACAACCGTATATATGGAACCGGTGTTAAAACCCTCTTCGTACACTTTAAACATATCGGCTATGGCCCTGCCGCGTTCCCTCTCCGCCAGGAAATCAAAGCCTCCTTTGTCTATGAGTTCGCTCTTCTCCTTAAACCCGAACATCCGCAATTGCGCTTCATTGATATCTGTTATCTTGCCCTCGATATTGGTTACCACTATCCCGTCGGCCATAGAGGCGAACGTAAGACGCAATTTCTCTTCCGAATCCCTCAGGGCG
Source organism: Dehalococcoidia bacterium (assembly GCA_041649635.1). Classification (NCBI taxonomy): domain Bacteria; kingdom Bacillati; phylum Chloroflexota; class Dehalococcoidia; species Dehalococcoidia bacterium. Next base: position 29,230 of record JBAZMV010000009.1, on the reverse strand, counting down.
TTCTCCATACGCCTGCGCTCCGAGACGTCTCGAAAGATCCCTATCAACCCCACAGGATTCCCTGAGCTGTCACGCAGGGTTGAGGATGTCGCTTCCACCTCTATATCTTTGCCGGCAGCGGTCTTCATCGGAACGATTATTTCCCTACGCGTGCCCCCGCGCGCGATCACTTTCTCCAGCATACCCATCGCATCGCCCTTGAAACCGGGGAATATATAATCAAGCCCGCTCTGCCCCAGGAGCTGCTCCCGGCTGTGACCTGTTATCTTCTCAACGCCTGCGTTAACTTCGAGCACCCTGCCGTCCGCCCCGACGATGAAGATGCCCTCTTTTATCGATTCAAACATCCATCGCAGCTTATGCTCGCTCTCCTGCAAAGCGCCTTCCGCTTTCTTGCGTTTCGCGATATTCCTTGAAACCCCGTGCAACATCACCGGTTTCCCTGTTTCATCACGTATAGCACTGACCACATTTTCCATCCATACCGTCGATCCGTCTTTTCGATAGTACTCGACTTCAATCATCACGCTTCTGTCCGGATCCACACCCTCTCTGCCGTCCCGCTCAAGCTCGACGGCCAGAGTCTTAACGACGCGTTTATATGATTCGGGGGTTAGCTGATCTTTCACCGGTTGGACCAGTCGCTCCTCCAGCGTGTAACCAAGAATCCTTGTGATTGACGGACTTACGTAAGTCGTGTTTAAATCCATATCCAGCATCCAGACGATATCCGTCATCTTCTCGGCGAGGTAGCGGTACTTGGTTTCGCTCTCCCTCAAAGCCTCTTCCGCCGCTTTACGCCCTGTAATATCCACGGAAAATCCCAGAAGTCCGATCGTGTTGCCCTCGTCGTCTTTTATAGGCAATTTGTCTGTTTTGAGCCACCTAACTCCATCCGGCAACTTGAGGGGTTCCTCTATGTTCGTCTTGGGCTGGCCGGACGTAATTACCTCCATGTCATCCCTGTTATATCTATCCGCCGCCTCGGGCACCAGATCAAATACGGTTTTATTCAGTAACTTTTCCCTGGGCACATAGGCCAGCGCCGTCGCAGCTTTATTTATATTGAGCATCTTCCCGTCTTTATCTTTATAAAACACATAAGCTGGAATGGAATCCAGAATCAATTGCAACTCATCATGCTTCCTTTTCAATTGATATTCGATGCGCTTTCTTTCCGTGATGTCCGTAAAAATCCCCACCAGTCCTATTATCTTCCCCGCATCATCCTTAATAGCATCGGCGCGCAGGAACATGTCGAATATGCGCCCGCTCTTAGCCTTCGCTTCCACCTCCCCACTCCACGACCTGCCGCTCATAATCGCCCCGAAAACATCACGAGCTATACTTTCGACCGCAAAAGCGGCCTGCCCGCCTCCGGCCGCTTCCAGTTCCTCGGCAGTATATTCAAACAGATTGGTAAAAGCTTCATTTTGATATATATGGCGCCCTTGGGAATCCGACAGTCCTATCGCATCGGTTGTATTTTCAATCGCCTTCCTGATTAGAAGCAGGGTCTCTTCGCCGCGTCTTGTCTCGGCAGCACCTCCGTGCTGATCCGCTTCTTTCTCAGCGACGCTCTCTTTCCTCCCTGCGTTCGCTTTGTGCGAAAGCATGCGCCGCGCGTCTTCCAGCTCTTGGATAAGCTGCTTTTTAGTCTTGTAAATGTCTTTCATAAGATCCCCCATAAGCACCGCTGTCTGTAAACCTCGGATCCCTGTGTGCATTACACTTTACTTATTTCTCACATCTAATGTCAATTATGATAAGTATAAATATTTGAATCCCAAAGGCAGTTCAATATTATATTATCAGCGTTTGTCGTTATTTTGTTTTTATTATATTATTTTACTTGACAAACTTCTATTCCTGTTATACAATCGCATTTGTAATAAGATTAAGTCCCTTAACAACAAATCAACAGTGAACGAACGGGCAAAACCGCCGAAAGGCGGCGACGCAAAGCTACGGGTCTAAAGCTGAAAAGCTACGACCGCCGGGTTGCCGAAATCCAGCAATGAATGCCTTTGGATGCTTTGCCCGAAGGCATTTTTGTTAAACGGAGACTCTTACATGAAAGCCAGGGGCCAGGGACGCGCAAACAATATATACGCATCAATATTTGTGCTGGCAGTATGCATAATAGCATCGGCTTTCGTAATATTGTACGTTAATCCTGCAGACCCGGGCCGCTCCCCCGCTAACATAGCTATGGCACAATCCGCTCTTGCTACTGCTTCAACACAGGAAGATGCGTCAAACATCCAATATGCGACAAACAACATCCCCGAAGCCGAAGTCGCATGGACCTTCATGGTATACATAGACGCCGACGACAGCGTCCTGGAAGCGCAAGCGATAAGTGACTTTATCGAGATGGCAAGTGTAGGCTCGAACGAAGACATCAATATCGTCGTGCAATTCGATCGCGCCCCCGGATATGATGCCTCTTACGATGACTGGACCGACTGTCGGCGTTTCTTTATTACCGAAGGACTCACTCCCGCCGGCGGCAACGAGTTGATGAATATCGGCGAGGTTAATATGGGCGACCCGTCCACCCTGGTCGATTTTGTGAGATGGTCCGCATCGAACTACCCGGCCGATAAATACGCGCTGATCACCTCCAGCCACGGCAAGGGGTGGGAGGGCTGCTGCTGGGATGAAACCTCGGGAAACGACAACGTGAATCTTCTCGAGATACGGAGCGCATTCGACGACATACGTAAGTTCGTGGGCCGCCCCTTGGACGTAATAGGATTCGATGCCTGCCTCATGGGAATGACGGAGGTGGCTTATGAACTCCGCGAATACGCATCGGTTATGGTGGCGTCCGAGCACGCGGAGCCTTCCTCGGGTTGGCCGTACGACGCGATCTTGGCACAACTGGCTGAAATGCCTGAGACGGGGTCCGCCCAACTCGCGACGATTATAGTCGATAGCTATCACGCCTCTCACGCGCCGACGGGCTACACAATGGCTGCCGTGGACCTATCCAAGATTGACCCCGTAGTCGACAGACTGAAGGATCTGTCTCAATCCCTGGTGGTATATGCTGGGACGGACTCAGAGGCGATTGAAGAATATGCCGGCGCGCTTATGAACACGATCGAAGAAGCCGTTATCTGCGAAAGCCACGGAGCGAGATGGCCCGGCTCCCACGGCCTCGCGATATATTTCCCCAAAACCCGAGACGAATTTAACCAGGCATACAGCGCCGCCGAAGTCACGCTGGCAAATGACACCGCATGGGATGAATTTCTTCACGGTTACTTCACGTACGCCGGCGATGATTGGATCACCGCGGCAAGGGCGGAAACCCAGCAATACTACGCCAAAGAGCACGTTGACTTGTATGACTTCTGCCAGAATCTCATCGGCGAATAGCCAAATAATAATCCGCAGATCGGCTTGCCCCGGCCGAAGCTATTTCCACTGAACGTCGGGTTCTTTGCGCAAGGGAATACGGCTATATTTGTATTCCGGCCGCCCTAGCATCATAGCCCCGTACGGCCTGTTTCCCTCGGGGATATTCAGGGCCTGACGCAACGACTGATAGTTGACGGCGGCCATCTCAAAATACCCTGCCCAGCAGGCCCCCGCGCCCAGGGAATAGGCCGCCAACTCCAGATAAGATAAGGCTATGAGGCAGCCCTCTTGTCCCACCGGCCCGTAGATCCTCGGCGCATGCGCAACAGCGATATGCGGCGCGCCGCGCATAATGATATCGACGCCGACAGCCCAGGAATCAGCCACCATGCTCAACTTCATCGTGCTGTCCAGCGCCGGATTTTCCTTAGCCGCCGACCTCATCCATTCGGCGACCATGTCCCCGAGCGACTTCAGTTTATCCCTGCCGCTGACCACAATCCAGTTTACCGGCTGAGCATTGTGCCCGGACGGCGCGTAACTGGCGATATCAAGCAGCTTTTCCAGTGTCTTTCTGTCCAGCGGCTCGTCCTTATACGTTCGAATGGAGCGGCGCGATTTGAGGAAGTGTTCAACCGACCGGGGAGACGGCAAGAGCGCCCTGTCGATTTCAGCACACTGCCCGGCGCTCATCAACCGGTGATTAAACGCCCCTTTGGGACAGACAGCGACACAATGGCCGCACTTGATACAACGATCCTCCCCTTCCTGCGCCAGCGATGGGAAGCCGCCACCCCCGCCCATCGACACAACGAAACCGGGACAGTCCGCAACGCATAAACCGCAGAGATCGCACCTATCCTTATCGATGCTAAATAATTCCATAAACCTTACCCGCCTTCAATATTCCAGTATTTAGCGCCTTACAGCGCTCTATGCCTAGAAGAGCCCAAAATTAAAAGCCCCGCAGGCACTCGCGCGGGGCTTAATCTTAAAGGCGCCTTTCTCCCTATATGTTGGCACTCTTGGATTTGAGTGCGGCAACATGCTTTTCCAGATCGTCGAAGTTCTCCTCAAGGAACTTCCTCAGCCTGTGAGTCTCAACTTTTATCAAACCGATGTACTCCGGAACATACTGCCGTGTAATCACATCTATCAGGATATTCCCGCAGAAGTTCTTGGATATATACTCCCTTTTGAACACTACATGGTCGGTCTCTCTTATATCGGGCTGGCCGGAGCTCAGATAGCAGGAATACAGCTTATCCCTCAGTATAATCACGGGGTGGAACACAGCCGAATCTAGGGTCTCCGGCGTGATTTTATGTTCAAGCCCAACCCTCTTCAGGTAGCTTATCGCATTGACGAGAGGCAGCAGAACCTCATTATACGCTTCGCCCTGGCTGGCCTCCCAAGTATTGTCGGTACCGCGGGGCTTCAGAACACAAAACTGATTGGATATATGAGGCGTAGTCAGGCGATGGTCGTTCTTCATGAAGAAATTATAGATGCGGCTCTGTATAGCCTCCGGGTGCTCTTCCAGCAGCTGTTTAGACGGCCAGTCAAAAGCCGCTCCCAGGGTCGGAATCGCCGACGGGGACAGGGAATCTGTATTAGGCGATGTTTTGCGCACAAAGAAGGCCATGGGTTGTACGGAGGCACGGCAGGCGGCCACAACCTGAGTGTAGTACCAGGTGGGGGAATGCGCCGGCCATCCGGCAGACATCGCGTCCGTGGCTACAATATCGATGTCGCGCGCTACTCCGCCGTCCACGCCGTCGCAATTAAGGTTGAATTGGACCTGGTAACCGGCGTGCTCAAGCTCCCTGCCTACTTCATTTTCAAGAAGATAGCCCGCCGCGTATATCGCCTTGAGCAACCCTTCTTTACTCTGCTTAACATCTTTCTGCGTAGCCATCGCCGTCCTCCAAAAAGAAATTACAGGTGAGATTATAACACAAGTCAATATTATTTCAACGCATCGCAACACATACGTATGAATAAGCGGTGCCAGCCTATTGTGGAAGCACTTCACTTGCACGTTCATTTGTGTTATAATATTTCAATGTCTGAAAGTGTTAGCAAACAGCTTCGATCCGGCTACTAAGAAACGGGCGAAGCTTTCTTTTTAATGAGGTCTTGTGGTCACCGAAGAAAACAAACAACTTAATATGAAGCTTAATTCGATCGCAAGCGGCGAATATACCGCTGATGATATAGAGGTTCTCAGCGGCATAGAAGCGGTGAGGCGCCGCCCCGGCATGTACATCGGAAGCACCGGCCCCGCTGGCCTGCACCACCTGATGTACGAAATAGTATACAACAGCATCGACGAGGCGCTGGCCGGCTTCTGTAATAAAATCGACGTAGTTATATCCAAGGATAATAGCGTCACAGTCAGCGACAACGGTCGCGGCATACCGGTTGAAGAGCATCATGCGACCGGGGCTTCCGCCCTCGAGGCCGTTATGACCACGCTGCATGCCGGAGGTAAATTCGGCGGACGCAGCTACAAGGTCTCGGGCGGCCTTCACGGCGTCGGCGCGTCGGTGGTAAACGCCCTCTCCTCGGAGTGCAGCGTGGAGGTCAGGCGCAACGGAAAACTCTATCGTCAGGAATATAAGCGCGGCCTGGCCCAGACGCCGGTCACGGTAGTAGGCGATTGCGAGGGCACCGGAACCACAACCACGTTCCTCGCCGACGAGAAGATATTCGGCGAGATCAATTGGGATCACAACCTGCTGGTTCTGCGCTTTCGCGAGATGTGTTACCTGACCAAAGGCGTGGAGATACATTTCGAAGACAAGCGCACCGACGACGAGGTGGCTTTTCTCTTCGAAGGCGGCATCGCCAGTTTCGCCAAGTACTTGAACAAGGACCGCAAGGTGCTGCACGAGCCAATATATATGTCCAAGCAGGTAGGCGGCACCGACGTTGAGGTATCGCTCCAATACAACGAGGGCTTCGCGGAGCACGTGCTGGCCTTCGCCAATTGCATAAACACGGAGGACGGCGGAAGCCACATCACCGGCTTTCGCGCAGCCCTGACCCGCGTCATCAACGATACCGCCCGCAGCCTCAAGCTCCTTAAAGAAGACGACGCCAACCTTATCGGCGACGACACCCGCGAGGGCCTCGTCGCCATCGTCAGTGTAAAAATATCAGAGCCCCAGTTCGAGGGACAGACCAAGGCCAAGCTGGGCAACCCGGAGGTGAAGGGACATGTCGAGACCGTGGTGTCCGACGAGCTGGCCCTATACCTTAACGAACACCCGGCAGACGCCAAGCGCATCGTAGACAAATGTATGACCTCGGCCCGCGCCCGGGACGCCGCGCGCAAAGCGCGCGACCTGGTGCTGCGCAAGAACGCCATGGACCTGGGCAACCTCCCCGGTAAGCTGGCCGACTGCTCGGACAAGAACCCCGACGAGTGCGAGATTTACCTTGTCGAGGGCGAATCGGCCGGAGGCTCCGCCAAACAGGGACGCGATCGCCGCTTCCAGGCGATACTGCCATTAAAAGGCAAAATCCTGAACGTAGAAAAGGCTTCTCCCGAGAAGATGCTCAATCATGAGGAAATTCGCACCATCATCACCGCCCTGGGTGCCGGCCTCGACGACCAGATCGACCTCGCAAAACTGCGGTATAATCGCGTCATAATCATGACCGACGCGGACGTGGACGGCGCCCATATCCGCACCCTGCTGCTGACCTTCTTCTTCCGCCACATGGCCGAGCTTATCCATCACGGCCATCTTTATATCGCCCAGCCGCCGCTCTACCGAATCTCCATGGGCAAAGAGAAGCTCTGGGCCTATAACGACAAGCATATGGAAGAAATAATCAAGAAGGGAAAAGGAAAGGGTTCGGTCCAGCGATTCAAAGGGCTGGGGGAAATGAGTTCCGAGCAGCTCTGGGAGACCACGATGAACCCCGAGACGCGCACCCTCCTACAGGTAAGCGTCCAGGACGCGGTGGAGGCGGATAAGATCTTCGAGACGCTCATGGGCGAGGAAGTCCAGCCGCGCAAGGCCTTCATCCAGGCCCACGCAGCCAATGTCAAGAACCTGGATGTTTAAAATCCGACAGGAACGCCCCGTCCGCTAATCTTAATTACATGCTTTCTTGCGCCGCTAATTTGAACCGCGCTGATTTTACCGTTAATTCAATGGTTTACAGGTTGCGATTCGCCAAGGAAAATGAGGTCTGCAAAGAAATCGAAGGTCTCAGCCCCCGAGATCATAAGCGTCCATTTCCTGTAGAGAGCGCGTGGCCATATCCGCAAGCTCCAATCCCTCGGAGAGAGATATGACCTTTTGAAAATCCGCCCGGGCCCTCGTCTTCTTACCGGAGCGCATTAGAAGCAATCCCCGATTGTAATATGCCATGGCGTAGCGGCTGTCGAATTCCAGGGCTTTATTATACTCCGCCATCGCCTCTTGTCTTGCGCCCATGCTCTCGTGCTCAAGCGCCCGATCGAAATGCTCACGCGCCAACCGCAGCGCCCGTTCAGAGCTGTGGCCTATGGTCAGCGACTGCCCCTTCTCTCTCTCCACTAGCCTCCTGACCTCAAAATCGTTAGCGTTTTCAGCCTTGCCGGCCGGTTTGATGATAGTGTTATTCCTGCCGAAGAGCGCCACGACTATAGGGACAATGCCGCCGATAATGCCTATAAGGAACGCCCACATTATACTTCTATCCTGGGCTTTCTCCTCCAGTACCCAGTTACACCTATTTATCAGTGTGGCGAGATAACCGACGCTGGAGAGTATGATCAGCCACCACCCCATAATACTCAGGGTTCCCCCGACGGTCTCCAGCTTTAAAACGGCAACTATAATACCGGCAAGGAGCGCGCCGCCCCCGAGCCATACAAGCCACAACGTCCCCTCCAGATGGGTTCTGAACCAGTTCATAATTTCCCCAAACCCTTCTTATCTACCTCGCACACCTGCGTTTGACAGGCCTAACCAATAAATCATAGATTCGCCGGGGGATATAAAGCAAAATCCCCAGAACAACCTTCCACGCGGTCTGATACCACTTCTCCTCCTCTGCCATCTCCACAGCACCGCTCAACATGCTGTCGAAAATCTCATTCTCCGAAGGGCACATATTCTGACTCCGCTAAGTATAATTTTCTTGTTCGATATCAGATATTATAGCGGCTTTCGCGTTTTTAGAAACCCCTCCCCACCCCATCGACGTTCCCCCGCTTGAAAAGTACCTCTCAGGTCAATGCAACGATTCTACCCAAGGCTTATGCCCCCATCGGCATCCGCGTGCAGGACCGCTGTGAAGTCGTAACCGCGCCGCCGCACCTCGTCGCTGCCGCCTGCGTGCCTATCCAGTAGAGCTATAACCTTGGTTACTCTGCACCCGGCGGCCTCGGCAATCTCGACGGCCTTCAGCGTCGCGCCCCCCTTTGTTATCACGTCCTCCACGATCGCAACCGGCAAGCCTTTGCCCGGCACGTACCCCTCGATCGTCTTCATAGTTCCGTGGTCCTTGACCGCCCCTCTCTCGATAAATGCCGGCATCGGCCTGCCCTCGATATAGCTGACGACCGACACCGCCGTCACGATCGGATCAGCGCCAAGCGTCAGGCCGCCTACGGCCGCCACATCTACGCCCTTCAGCATATCGAATATGACCTTGCCGGCCAGGTACGCCCCCTCGGGCGAAAGGGTCACCATCTTCATATCGAAAAAGAACTTTGCCTTTGCCCCCGACGCTAACGTAAAGTCGCCGCGCAGAACCGCGTGTTCCCTCGTATAATCCAGTAATCTTTCCTTATAATCCGGAGCCATCAACCCTCCTCAACATACAAGCCGTTCTCCTGAATATATCGCGCCACCGCATCCGGCGTCAGGCCGACTATCGAACGCCCGGCGGCTACGAGCCGCCTGATCTCGGTTGAATTTATATTATACAACTCATTGTCGATAACGATGACCTTTTTCGATATGCCGGGCAGGCTCGCCTCCAGCGCCTTTAGATCGATCATGGCCACGCCCGGCCGCCTAGCCACAACCAGATGGCACATTTCAACGATGCGGCCGGGCTGCCGCCAGCCCTCCAACCCCTTCAGCGCATCCATGCCCAGGATGAAGTAAAAATCGGCATCCGCTCCAAGTTCACTCCTCAGGTCCGACAGGGTATCGACGGTATAGGACGGCCCCTCCCGCTCCAGGTCGACGCGCGAGACCTCATATCGGGGATCGAACGCGGCGGCCAGCTTTATCATCTCGACGCGATGCCGCGGCGGGGTGATAGCGCGATCCCCCTTCAGCCATGGAGAGCGCGCCGGGACAAACATCACCCGCTCAAGACCAAGCTGCCGGCACGCCGCCTCGGCGATACCCAGGTGGCCGTTATGAATCGGATCGAACGTCCCGCCCAACACTCCGATCTTCACTATCGAGGCGCCCCTTTTTACACACATCTCAATCGACGGCATACATACGAAAGGTAATCAATCCCACGCCAGCTCGATTTTACCAAATCGAACGACGGCCCCGGGTTCTGCCCCGGCCTTTTTCAAGGCGGCGACGACACCCATGCTTGATAACTGAGACCATATATAAGCCCGCGCCTCCCAACTGCTAACGTCCATCCTCTCAATGAGCTTCTCAGCCTTTTGATACGATACAACGTACACATCGCCGTCGCGAGACACTTTCACCCTTTCCCTCTGTGCCTGTGGGCGGAGAACCCTTAATTCCTCTTTCGGCGCGACCGGGGCAGCAACATCAAGCATATTACAGGCAGCAGCCATCAACTTATCGACGCCCTCTCCCGTCGCCGCGGATATAAAATGAACGGGCAATCCGGTGTGTTTCAGCTTTCTCTTTAATGACGGTACGCGTTCCCTAACCTCCGGGATGTCGATCTTGTTAACGGCTATGATTTGAGGTTTCGCCGACAGGCCGGCGCTGAAAAGGGCCAGCTCCTCATTCACTTTATCCATATCAATCTTCGGGTCGGCGGTGTTCCCGTCGATTAGATGTATCAGCACCCTGGTGCGTTCGGCGTGTCGTAGAAAATCCAGTCCAAGTCCTGCGCCGCGGTGCGCTCCCTCAATAAGGCCCGGGATTTCAACAAGGACGAACGTCCTGTCGTCGACCGACGCAACACCCAGGACGGGTTCCGTCGTCGTGAATGGGTACGCCGCAATCTTGGGCCGCGCCGCTGAAGCGGTGGCCAGCAGGGTAGACTTGCCGACGCTCGGATGGCCGATGATCCCTACGTCACCCAAGAGCCTTAGTTCCAGCACAAGCGAGACCTCTTCGCCTTTGTCGCCCCTCTGTGCTATACGCGGCGCCTGATTAGTCGATGAGGCGAAATGTACATTTCCTTTTCCTCCGCGACCGCCTTTCGCAGCCAAGAAGCACTGACCGTCCGTTGTCAGGTCCGCAACAGGTTCCTTCGCTCCACGCTTATATATAATCGTTCCTAGAGGAACCGGCAGGATCAGGTCCTCTCCATCCCTACCGTGCTTCTTTTTTGAGGCTCCGTTTAAACCTTCTCCCGCGGCGAATTTCTTCCTGCCGCGGCGGTAGCTTAGCAGAGTATTCGAATTTCTGTCTGCTTTGATTATCACACTCCCGCCGTTTCCTCCGTCACCGCCATCCGGCCCGCCATAAGGAATATACTTTTCCCTTCTAAAACTGATCATCCCGTCACCGCCGTCGCCGGCTTTTGTCACTATTTCAACTCTGTCGATCAAAACGCCCTCAACTTTATTATTAGGAGATTATTTTTCAGATTCTATAAATCACTGATATATATAAACAATAACATATAACATGGTGGTTAAGTGTGCAAGTGCCTGTTTCAAACTATGATTCTTGACATATGAAGGTGCATGTTTTGTGCAGGCGATGTGTTGATTTAATGACATTGACCCGAAAAAGTTTTTCCAGTAAAGCACTGTTTCTGGAAGCAGGACATTAACATAAAAACCGAACACTTCTGCACACTATAGAGGAGTTACGCACCGAATTAGAAGGGTTATGCACAATTTTGGCTGAAATATAATATTTTAGACGTCGCTGGCGCGGCCTCTTTGATATATACGGTCGCGGATGTCTAAAACCTCGCGGCGCAGAGCGGCGTTGCCTTCGATCTCACCCTCGATTCTGTTGTAGCCCCTGATTATGGATGAGTGGTCGCGGTCGCCCAGGGCCTTACCGATCTGGCTGTAAGAGCACGCCGCATCCTCCCTTAGAAGGTATACGGATATGTGCCGCGCCTTTGCCGTGATCTTATCGCGTTTCTGCCCGGTCAGCGCGTCGGGGGGGATATCGAAATACCGGGCAACGGTAGCGAGAACGGTAGGTATGGACGGCTTGCGGCGGGGCGCGGCATCCATAGATTCGTCCAGTGCCTCCGATGCCAGATCCATGGTTATCTTCTTATCCTTCGCTCTTGCCAGGGCGGCAACACGGTTTAACGATCCTTCCAACTCGCGTATGCTTTTGGATATCCTGCGGGCCATGAAGTGTAGTACGTCCTGAGGTATATCAACCTTATCTTCTTCCGCCTTGGCCTGCAGGATGGCCACGCGCGTCTCAAGGTCCGGGGGCTGTATGTCGGTGGTTAATCCCCATTCGAAACGGGAACGCAGCCTGTCCTCAAGGAGGTTGATGGCCTTTGGCGGGCGGTCGCTGGTGAGGACGATCTGGCGGCTGCCGTTGTGAAGGTCGTTGAACGTATGGAAAAAGCCTTCCTGTGTCTGCTCTTTGCCGCCTATAAAGTGAATATCATCGATTAACAGGACGTCGACGCTGCGGTACTTCTGCCGGAAGTCCTCGGTCTTTCCTTCCCGAATCGCTTTGATGAACTCATTGGTGAACTGTTCGGTGCTGACTAGCAGAGCGTTGAGTTTGTTTTTGGTTACGGCATGGCCGATAGCATGAAGGAGGTGGGTTTTGCCTAAGCCCACGCCTCCATAGATAAATAGCGGGTTGTAAGTGTATCCCGGTTTCTCCGCCACAGCTCGAGCCGCCGCCTCGGCCAGGCGGTTGCAGCTGCCCACGATGAATGAATCAAAAGTATATTTGGGATTGAAACCGTTATAGCTGGGTTTGCGATAGTTCCCGTTGCCGGATGCTTTGCTTGCCTTGCCGCTCTTGGATTTGACAGAAGCCTCTTGCTGCTGTATCTGAAACGCTAATTCAAGCTCCTTGCCTGTTATACGGGTCAGCGTCTTCTGAATAATAGACGCCAGTCGCTGCTCCAAGTACTCCGCAGTAAAGGGAGAAGAGACGCCTATAGTGAAGGTGTCGTCTTCGTAACTTATTCCGGAGGTGTCCCGAAGCCACGTATTATAGTTAGTTTGATTGGTTTGTAGCTGTAGGTCCCCTAACGCTGCCTCCCAGATTTCCTTAGCGGATTCGTTAACAGGCATGTATAAAAACTCCTTACCTTCGGGTTCCTGTTTGAACCATTAACTTATAAATCAGAGTATAAAGACCGGGATAAAATGAACCCCGCGAGGGACGAAAAATCCCCGATAAATATAAAAGATTTAAAGTTGCTTATTTTATAGTGTTACAGGGGGCAGGTGTTAAGATAACAGAATCCGCGTCTTCGGTCAAGAGGGTTGCGCTGGAATTTTTACTAATTTATTCAGCAATTTTTCTGCCGATTTTGCCTTGTACCCATATTGGTGTTACAATCTCTTAAATCATGCGCGTAGTATTTATGGGCGTCCCTGATTTTGCCGTGCCTGCGCTGGCGCGGCTTGCCGGCAGCGAGCACGATGTGATCGCCGTATATACAAGGATGGATAAGCCGTCGGGCCGCGGGCGGGCTACAACCGTGTCGCCGGTCAAACGCGCGGCGGAGAGAATGGGCCTGAACGTGCGCCAGGTCGAGAACTTCAAAGATGCGGAGGACACGGCGGCGCTGGCGAAACTTAAGCCGGACGTCATAATTGTCGCTTCATTTGGCGTGATACTTCCTCAGTCGGTCCTGGATATTCCACCATACAACTGTATTAACCTTCATCCTTCGCTGCTGCCGCGCTACCGCGGTCCCACCCCGATACCTGCGGCGATACTTGCCGGCGACGACGTTACCGGCACCACCATCATGCTCATCGAGAGGAAGGTCGACAGCGGTCCCATACTGGCGCAGCGCGAGTTTCCGATTTACCCGTCCGATACGACGGGGTCGCTTACGAATAAGCTGGCGCAGGTGTCCGCCGACCTGCTGATGGAGATGTTGCCCGACTGGTTTGGCCGGGCCGTAACGCCGCGGCCGCAGAGGGACGAAGAAGCGACGTATACTAAGGCCATAAGTAAAAGCGACGGAGAGGTCGACTGGAATCTTTCCGCAGTCGATCTGTGGCGCAGGGTGCGCGCTTACTATCCGTGGCCTGTAGCTTTCACCTCATGGAGCGGCAGGGGCATCAGGATACTTGAAGCATCGCCGCAGGACGGTCGAGTCGATATGCCCGGGCGGGTTCTCGACCTGGGCGATGGTGGGTTCGGCGTGCAGGCGGGCGACGGGATTCTGAAGCTGGCGAGGGTTCAGGTCGAGGGGAAGAGGGAGATGAGCGTGGAGGAGTTCGTCCGCGGCCATCGCGGCTTTGTCGGCTCCGTACTGCCGAGTTAAGAGCACAGGTCGACGGCATGTCGATAATTATCGCCCCGTTGAGCCGTGACCCCCGACGCCCCGCTCCGTTGGCGAGAGCCCCGTCGCTTCAATGATATCGACATCGGCCAGTTTGTGGATAACCATCTGCGCTATTCGGTCACCGTGTCTGATCTCGAATCCGGCGCCGGGTGTCATCATATACATTGTTACCATGACCTCGCCCCTGTAATCACTGTCGATTGTGCCGAGCGTTACGCCCACGCCTTTTGAAGACAGGCCGGAGCGGGGGCGAATCTGGATATCGTACCCGGGCGGGAACTCGACGGCGATGCCTGTCCCGATCATCTTGGGAGTCGAATCGAGCCTTACGGCATCGTCGACACCGGTGCATGCGAACAGGTCCAGCCCGGTCGATAAAGGGGTGGCCCGTCGTGGAAGCTGAGCATCCGGACGCAACTTTTTGACTTTCAATTCCATATGTCGATTCGGCCTTGTATAGGTTCGACTTATTATCTCAGGTTGCTTCCCGGCAGGCAAGGCTTGGGTATCGTGCCGACGACTCATCGTCGACCAGGTCGATAAAAATAAAGAAAGAGGGCTTCAGAGATTGAAGCCCTCTTTTGTTAACAATCAGGCAGAAGCTATTTTTTCTTCTCAGCCTCGGGTTTTGCCTTTCCTTTGGCCTCGGCCTTGGCCGGCTCGGCAGCACCCTCTTTCTTGGCCTCCCCCTCAGCCGCCTCTGCGCCCTCAGCCGCTTCACCCTCCTCGGGAACAGCCGCCGCCACAGGCTCAACCTCGATCTTGGCTTCCATGACCTTGGCGATGACCTGCTCGGGCTCGTTAAGCACTAAAAGCTTGCTGTCCAGTTTCAGATCGCGCACGTGAATCGCCTGGCCCATCTCTACCAGCACCGAGATGTCGACCTCAATATGCTGCGGGATATCGGCGGGAAGGGCTTCGATGTGTAAGGAGGACATGTTTTCTATAAACATGCCGCGCTTGCTCTTGGCCGCCGCCGATTCGCCGACGAACTGAATAGGAACGTCGACACGGAGCTTGTGGCTCATATCGACCTGGAAAAGGTCTACATGCAGCAACTTGCCGTTCAATGCGTCGCGCTGCACATCGCGCAGAATTACCTGCTTGGCTTTCTTGTCTCCCTCGATCTTGAGAGAGATCAATGCGTTGCGGCCGGATTTGTTGATCAAACGCCTCAACACGTCGGTCTCGGCCTGAAGCGATATCGATTCCATCTTAGGACCGTACAGGTTTATCGGTATAACCCCCTCGCGCCGAAGGGCTTTCACCTTTTTCCCTGTGACGACCCTGGTATTTGCCTTGAGTTCATCCTGTTTCACTTTTTACCCCCTCCAAATGACGCAAAGGCAATTATACTATACTCCGATTTTGTAGTCCAGTTGGTTTGAACCCATCGATTGAGCGAAAACGGCGGCGACCATATCTGCGCTCGTTGACACTCGAATCTGGGTAAAGTATAATCACTTTATGCCTAAACGTACTTGGCAACCGAAAAAAACATCCAGAAAACGGGTTCATGGTTTTCTTGAGCGTATGAGCACCAAGGGCGGGCGACTGGTGCTGCGGAGGCGGCGGCTTAAGGGACGCTGGAGACTGACTCCATCGTAACTATAAAGTTGCGATGGTCGCGTGATGAAAAAAGCAGCGCGGCTTAAAGGTAAGAAGGAGTTTGACACAGTATTTACCGAAGGCAGGTCTTGGGCCAATAACTTCGTAGTGCTAAGGGCTGTGCCCAATAGCGCTGGTGTGAACCGGTATGGTATTGTGGCGGGGCGCAGGCTGGGGAGCGCGGTAGTGCGCAACAAAGCTAAACGGCGGTTGAGGGCGATGGTATCAAGTATCGCGGTGAGAGAGGGTTGGGATATAGTGCTGGTCGCGCGGAAAGCCGCCGTGGAAACAGATTATCATACACTGGAGAAGGCCGCACGAGATTTGTTTGCCCGGGCGAGGCTGCTGGGTGAGGATGAGAGAGCGGAGTGAAAAAGTATTTATTAGGATTAATATCCTTTTATCAACAGACTATATCTCAGGTAAGACCTCATAGCTGTCGTTTTGTTCCGACCTGTTCTCAATACACTTTTGAATCGATCGAGCGCTACGGCATCGTTCGCGGCGTCTGGGCCGGGGCGAAACGTCTTGCCAGATGTCATCCGTTTAATGAGGGCGGTTATGATCCGGTACGCTAATTTAAAGAATATCCGCGCTCGCAGATTGAAAGTAATGAAGTTTAAATCTCTATCGATAGTTCTTATCTTAGTGTGCGGCTGCTTACTGCTTACCGGCTGCTTCGGCGCCTCGGCCTCGCCAAAGGGCTGGTCCGGCCCGGTTGCTCATAATGGATCCCTCTATGTCGGGACTATGCAGGGGAAGGTTGTGGCGTTCGATGACATAGGCGCCGACGGCAATCATTACATACGGTGGAGCTATCCGGATGAGACAACGATTCCTTATCTATATAGCGATCCCATTATCGATAGCGGCTCAATCTATATAGGATGTTACACGGGCAAGGTCTATGTGATCAATGCCAGCCGCGGGTATAGGGAATGGATATATCCGTCGGAAGGCTACCTGGGGGCTATTGTCGGTAGTGCGGCAGTCGCCGATGGGACGCTTTATTTCGGGAGTTCGGACAAAAAGCTGTACGCGGTGAATATAGCTACGAGGACGCAACTCTCCTGGTCGCCGTTCGAGACCGGTGGCAAGATATGGTCAACGCCGGTCGTTTATAATGGAACAGTATTCTTCGGCTCTTTCGATCGTAATGTTTATGCGATAGACGCAGCCAGCGGGGCCAAGCGCTGGGAGTTCTCCACCGAAGGCGCGATAGTGGGCACCCCGATAATCTACAACGACATTTTGTATTTCGGCTCTCTCGACCAGAAGCTTTATGCTGTCGATGTTGCTACGGGAAAATTGAAAAGCGGATTCACGCCATTCAAAGCGGATAACTGGTTCTGGGCTCAGGCTGTGGCACATAACGGGAGCATAATCGCGGCAAGCCTCGGCGGCACGATTTACGCACTGGATGCCGAGAGTGGCGCTAAGCTCTGGGAAGAAGAGACGGAGGGCACTATACGGGGCACACCGGCCCTCGTGAATAATCGTATTGTCGTAGGCACCGACGAAGGGTCAAGCCGAGGCCGTGTCTATTGCTTCGATGCCGATACGGGCGAAAAGCTTTGGCAGTATCCTTCAGCGGACGTAGACCCGATGTATTCTATCCATGCGTCCATTGGTTCTGAAGGCAATGTGGTCTATGTGCATACAACTAATCAGAAAATCTATGCTTTTGATGTGGAGCAGATGGGAACAGAAGCGCGATATCTATGGACTATGTCCACCGGCGGTGGTGAATGACCACTGAAAGACCGAAGATGCAGATGCCCAAGGGGGCCTTTCCCAAACTGGGCAAGAAGAATATTATTCTACTCATCATTGTCGCGGCCCTCGTCGTCATCTCCTTGACCGTCGGCATAATGGACTTATGGAACATCGTATTGCTCCAGCCCATGCTCAACTTCCTCATCATCCTGTCGAACATCTTCTTCGATAATTTCGGCATCGCTATCATCGTATTGGTGATCATAGTCCGGCTGCTGATGCTCCCTATAACATTGAAGCAGCTGCATTCGACCAAGGCCATGTCGTCGCTCCAGCCCAAGCTGCAGGAGATACAAAAGAAGTACGGGGGCGATAAGGTTAAGCTCCAGCAGGAGATGTCCAGGATATACAAGGAATCCGGCGTTAACCCTATAGGATGCCTTTGGCCCATGCTTATCCAGTTCCCTATTTGGATAGCGCTCTATCAATCGATATTGAAGGCGTTGGCGGCGACGCCTGAAGAACTGATGAGCCTCTCCGACAGGCTGTATTCTTCCTCCTTTATTATCAGTGCGGTGCCGTTAAACGAGACGTTTCTCTGGCTTAATCTGGGACAGCCGGATAAATTCTACGTCATGGCAGTGCTGGTGGCCGCCAGCATGTGGGTGCTGCAGAAGATGTCCACAATGCCCACATCCGATCCCAAGCAGCAATCCATGAATAACATGCTGACATGGATGATGCCGCTGATGTTCGGTTTCTTCACTATAAGCTTCCCCAGCGGATTGGCCCTGTTCTGGTTCGTATCGAATCTTATCGGCATAATAACTCAGTATTTTATTACCGGATGGGGGTCGCTCTCCTTCAAGAAGAGGGCCGTGGTGCCGGCGCCGGCCGCGTCGGGTATATCAGGAATAGAACTCTCCAAAGGAGCGGATATCAAGGGCAAAGAGGTCTCCGGAGGAGTTAATCAGGAGGGGTTGGCGGATGGACAGTCTCGAGAAAAGCGCCAAGACCGTAGACGAAGCCGTAGAGCTGGCACTCGCAGACCTCGGCGCAAGTCGTGATGAAGTCGATATAGTTGTTCTTAAAGAAGGCAGAAGCGGGTTTCTGGGGATTGGCGGGGGTGGAGCCACTGTCAGGGTATCGCGCCGTCATGCCGAGGAGACGGTTAGGGAGGCGGTCTCCGTAGCCAAAGAAATCCTTGAAAAGTTGCTTTCTCTTATGGGGATCGAGGCGGGGGTCGAGGAGACGCAATCCGGCGACAGCGGCCGCGCGCAGTTCAACCTCGAGCTAAAAGGGGATGACCTGGGTGTGCTGATAGGGAGGCGGGGTCAGACCCTGGCGTCGCTGCAATATCTACTCTACCTCATGGCAGGACATCGTTTAAAGGTTCATGTCCCTCTGACCATTGATGTAGAGGGATACTTGGAAAGGCGCAGCGAATCCCTGCAGACCCTGGCCCAGCGCATGGCGGAGCGCGTTGTCACCACGGGGCAGATAGCGGTGATGGAACCCATGACGCCGCGGGAGCGCAGGATAATTCATCTGGCGCTGAAGGACTACAAAGGCGTGGTTACCCAGAGCATCGGCGAGGGCGACTATCGCAAAGTTACTATCGTTCCTCATAAGTAAACGGCAGTTGTTTTTTATTTCGTGACGTTTATAATCTATACCTGTACAAGCGAAGACGGAGAAGAGTAAAAGGGAATCGACGCCCAGCGAATCTGGTACGGTGCGAGCAGATGCGGCGGTCCCTTTGAAAATCGCTCCCGAGCTGCCAACCGAATGCGAGCATATCGCCAGTAGAGTTGGACGGCCCCGTCAGCCGTTATAGATGGCGAAGGCATAGGGTGTGTGCCTTATATGAGAGCCCCGATGAAA
This sequence comes from Dehalococcoidia bacterium, assembly GCA_041649635.1. Lineage (NCBI taxonomy): Bacteria > Bacillati > Chloroflexota > Dehalococcoidia > Dehalococcoidia bacterium. The sequence goes on along the minus strand of JBAZMV010000009.1, from coordinate 10,009 downwards.
GTCGGGGAAGCAGGGTGGTACCGCGGGCTTTAGGCTCGTCCCTTGGGGACGGGCTTTTGTGTTTTATAGGGGTGGATGTTCTGGTCGTAGGGGCAGGCCCCCGTGCCTGCCCGTTCTTGGGCAACCACAGGGGGTTGCCCCTACGTACGAGACCAATAGATTGCAGCGAACATCGAACGATTTGATTGTAGGGGCGAGGTCGTCTCGCCCGGCATTGTGCCTGATAAATTAGGACAATGACAATAGATGATGGCGAAGGTGAAGAACACCATCGCCAGCGTAATACGTCGATATAGAGTCGAGAAGAGAGTTACATATGTTTGAACCGGTATCGAGCAGGGTGAATTTCCCGGAGATGGAAAAGCGCATCATCGCTTTCTGGAAAGAAAAGCGCATATTTGAGCGCAGCGTTGAGGAGCGCGACGCATCGAATCTGTATGTGCTGTACGAAGGCCCCCCCACCGCCAACGCCAGCCCCGGGGTGCACCACGTTCTGTCGCGCGTGTTCAAGGATGTCATGCCGCGCTACAAGACGATGAAGGGCTTCCGCGCGCCGCGCAAGGCGGGCTGGGACACGCACGGCCTTCCCGTGGAGCTGTCGATCGAGAAGAAGCTGGGGTTCACCTCCAAGGAAGATATCGAGAAGTACGGCGTGGAGGCCTTCAACAAGCTGTGCCGCGAGAGCGTGTTCAGCTACGTGAAAGAGTGGAACGAGATGACCGAGCGCATCGGCTACTGGGTGGATATGGAGCGCCCGTATGTCACGCTCGATAATGGCTATATCGAGACGGGATGGTGGGTGATAAAACAGCTCTGGGATAAGGGGCTGGTGTATCAGGGCTACCGCGTCACCCCCCACTGCCCGCGCTGCGGCACCTCCCTCAGTTCGCACGAGGTGGCGCTGGGCTACGACGAGGTCGACGACCCGTCGGTGTATATCAAATTTAAGATTGTCGCCGATTCGTCGAATGTCTTAAAAGGCACCGATTTGGCTAAAAAACCCGCCTATTTGCTGGCGTGGACTACGACACCATGGACACTGCCGGGAAACACCGCTTTAGCAGTCGCGCCGAACGAGGATTACGCGGTGATGGAAGGTGAGGACGACTACCTTATCATGGCTGCCAAGCTGGTCGGCATCGTCGGGCTGGAGGGCTACAGCGAGGTCGGCAGGGTCTCAGGCGCTTCGCTCGAGGGCGTAGCCTACGAGCCGCTGTTCAATCCGGACAAGTTCGGTATAGAGCGCAGGCGTTTCGATAAAGACGGGTCGCTGGTGTTGCAGGAGCCGCAGGCCGATCTGTCATATCGCGCCATCGCCGCCGATTTCGTTTCGATGGAGGATGGTACCGGCATCGTGCATATCGCGCCGTCGTTCGGCGAGGACGACTTCTCCGTGGGCATGGAGAAGGGTCTCAATTTCGTTCGCGACTATGTCGGTCTGGACGGTGTGATAAAAGGTAGCTACGACTTCGCCGGGAAGTTCGTTAAGGACGCCGACCCGCTCATCATCAAGGATTTGAAAATACGAGGACATTTGTATCGCAAGGGAAAGATAAAACATACCTACCCGTTCTGCTGGCGCTGCGCCACGCCGCTGCTGTATTATGCGAAACCTTCGTGGTATATCAGGACGACGGCCAGGAAGGAGCGGCTGATTTCCGGCAACGATGAGATCAACTGGTACCCGGAGCACATCAAGGAGGGCCGCTTCGGCGACTGGCTGGAGCATAATGTAGACTGGGCCTGCTCGCGCGAGCGCTACTGGGGCACGCCGCTGCCGGTTTGGCGCTGCGAGGGCTGCGGGCATGACGAGTGCGTCGGCAGTATCGACGATCTCAAGGGGCGACCGGGGCTCGCTGGTATGATGGAGCCTCTCGATTTGCACCGGCCGTTCGTCGATGAGATAACGTTCGATTGCCAAAAATGTCGATCGAAGATGCGCCGCGTGAGCGATGTTCTCGATGCGTGGTTCGACTCAGGCGCAATGCCGGTGGCGCAATGGCACTACCCGTTCGAGAACAAGGACACGTTCGAAAAATTCTTCCCCGCCGACTACATCTGCGAGGCGGTGGACCAGACGCGCGGCTGGTTCTACACGCTGCACGCGCTCTCGACGCTGCTCTTCGATAAGCCGTGCTACCGCAACGTCATCTGTCTCGGTCATATCCTCGACGCCAAGGGCGAGAAGATGAGCAAGTCGAAAGGGAACGTCGTCGAGCCGGCCAAGGTGCTGGACAAGCAGGGCGCGGACGCGCTGCGCTGGTACCTGCTGACCTCTTCGCCAGCGGGCAGCCCGCGCCGCTTCTCCGCGGAGCTGGTGGCCGAGACGCAGCGCAAGTTCCTCAGCACGCTGTGGAACACGTATTCGTTCTTCGTGCTCTACGCCAATATCGACAAGTTCGATCCGCGCGCGGCGGGCGACGTGAAGATAGAGGCCGAGCTCGACCGCTGGATACTCTCCGACCTGAACCAGCTTATCGATTATGTTGACAAGTCGCTGGCAGGGTACGACCCTACCGCGGCCGGGCGCCGCATCCAGGAGTTCGTGGACGACCTGTCCAACTGGTACGTCAGGCGCAGCCGCCGCCGCTTCTGGAAGAGCGAGAGCGACACTGATAAGATGTCGGCCTACGTAACGCTTTATCAATGTCTGGTCACGCTGTCGAAACTTATTGCTCCGTTCACCCCGTTCGTGGCGGAGGAGATATACCGCAATCTGGTTCTCCCGGTCGACGCTGGAGCGCCGGAGAGCGTGCACCTGGCTGCGTTCCCTGTGGCCGATTTATCGAAAGTCGACGAGGCGTTGTCGCAGGACATTCATCTGGCGATGAAGATATGCAGCATGGGCCGCGCCGCACGGAGCAGGGCCGGCATCAAGGTGCGCCAGCCGCTGGCGATGGCGTTGGTCAAGGTTCGTTCCAAGAGCGAGAAAGACGGTGTCGAGCGCGTAAAGCCTCAGGTGCTGGAGGAGCTCAACGTGAAGGATATATGCTGCGTCGACGACGAGAAGGCGTTTGCGGATGCGGCACGCTTCGAGGCCAACGAGGATGGCGGCTACTGGGTGGCCATCGATAAGGCGATAACGCCTGAGCTGGCCGACGAGGGGCTGGTGCGCGAGGTCGTGCACCGCATACAGACGATGCGCAAGGATGCAGGCTTCGAGATTGCCGATTATATTACGACTTACTACGAGCCTAATGCGCTGATCGACCGTGTGTTGAAGAACGCCGACCTCGTCGCGTACATCAAGCAGGAGACGCTCTCGCACGATTTCGTCGAGAGCATCCCGTCGGAGGCATATAAGGAAACGCACAAGATAGAGGGGCGGGAGATAACGCTGGGGGTGAAGCGGTAGTTCTATCTGTCATTGCGAGACCTTCCCATACTAGAAGGTCGAAGCAATCTCTATAGCTCTTCGTATAGGTCGTGCCAGTCCGGATTGAAGTGACTTACTAGTGTAAGCTTGCTTTTCCTTGAGCCACCTTTTAGCTGCTTCTCTCTGTTTATAGCGCTTTTTACGTCGTCACAAAACTCGTAATATACGAGCTTCGTTAAGTTATACTTTTTGGTGAATCCTTCGGCGAGCTTTTCCTTGTGTTCGTAAGACCTTCTCTTTAAATTGTTAGTGACGCCGGTATATAGTGTGGAATTTCCCTGGTTGGTCATTATGTAGATGTAGTATTGCTTTTTCACTTTGTTCCTCAATAGAGATTGCTTCGTCGTCTTTCCATGGTAGAACTATATGGAAGGACTCCTCGCAATGACAATTATAGTTATTTATTCAGGCAGGTGCATCAAAGATGTCATTGCGAGCGTAGCGAAGCAATCTCTGCCATAGCTAGGCTAAATCGATCGTAGCTCTTAATGCGGCCTTTCGGCCAGAGTGACCCAGGCGGACTGCAGGCTGTTGCCGCGATAGTATTTGACCTCGACAGTGTCGCCCACACTATGGTTTCGGATCGCCTGGATGGCATCGTCCGCGGTCTCTATCTCGACGTTGTCAAACGCGACGATAACGTCGCCCGGCCTGAGTCCGGCGTTGGATGCCGGCGTCCCCTGATTCATGTAGTAGATCATCGCGCCCGTATCGACTCTCAAATCGTACGTGTTCACGATAGCAGGCGTGACCGTGACCAGAGATACACCGAGGTAAGGCCGCGAGACATAGCCTTTGCTGATGAGCTCTTCTATTATCGGGACCGCGCTGTTGGAACTTATGGCGAATCCGACGCCGGAGACCTCGACCGACGATATCTTGGCGGTATTGATGCCGATGACCTCACCGTTCAGGTTTATCAGCGGGCCGCCGCTGTTGCCGGGGTTGATGGCGGCGTCGGTCTGGATCAGGTCGTAAAGGGTCGTGTCGCTGTCAACTTCTATTGTGCGGCCCAGGGCGCTGACCACGCCCACCGTCACGGTGGGGCCGCCCTCGAGTGCCAGGGCGTTGCCGATAGCTATGACCCAGTCGCCGACCCTGAGCGCGTCGGAGTCGCCGAGCGAAGCTGTGGGCAGATTGCCCCCGTCGATTTTTACGATGGCGAGATCGGTGTAAGGGTCGGTGCCGACGAGGGTTGCGTCGAAGCTTCTCCCGTCGGTGAGGCTGACCGTGATGCTGGTGCTGTCCTCGACCACGTGGTTGTTGGTCACGATGTATCCGTCCCCGTCGATGATTACACCCGAGCCGGCGGATTCGGAGGGCACGGGCTGCATGAACCAGTTGTAGGAGACCGTGCCTACTACAATAGAGACGACGGCGGGGTTTGCCTCGTCTACAACGTTGGTGATAGTAGGCAGGTTGTAGTCCTCGGGCGATGCGGTAGCCGAAGAGTTTGGGGTTGGAATAGAGATATTTATGCCGCCTGATGTGCAACCTACGATGGCTATCGATAGGACGATAAGTGTTACGGCGAACGCAGTTTTTATCTTGGACATTTTGAAACAGCTCCGTACTATTCTAGAAAATATTATAACAAACCCTCTGTAAATGAAAAGTAAAGCCGCCCCCTCGCGGGAGCGGCTGAACGTTAGTTTCTAGTTGAAAGTCTATTCGCCGACGTTAGGCAGGTCCGCGAGCGCTTTCTTGATTTCCGCGTCGGACAGCTCGGTATCCTCCAGATTGCCCGCGAAGTACTTCTCGTATGAGCTCAAGTCAAAGTGCCCGTGTCCGCTGTTGTTAAACACTATGGTCTTGGCCTCGCCGGATTCCTTACACTTGAGAGCCTCGTCCATGGCGCAACGGATGGCGTGCGACGCTTCCGGAGCGGGGATATGTCCCTCGGCCCTGGCGAAGCTGACTCCGGCCTCGAAGCAGGGATTTTGTTTCAACGCTACGGCCTCGACGAGCTTCAGATCGTAAAGATGGCACACCAGAGGGGCCATGCCGTGGTAGCGCAGGCCGCCGGCGTGGATCGGAGCCGGTATGAATCCGTGTCCCAGCGTGAACATCTTGATCAGAGGCGTGGTGCAGGCCGTGTCGCCGAAGTCGTATTTGTACAGGCCGCGGGTCATGGTCGGACAGGCGGTGGGCTCGACGGCGATGATGCGGGTCTTCTTGCCCTTGGTGATCTTATCGCGCGCAAACGGCATGATGAACCCGCCGAAGTTGGAGCCGCCGCCGACGCAGCCGATGGCGATATCGGGATACTCGCCGATCTTCTCGAACTGCTTGAGGGTCTCAAGGCCTATGACGGTCTGGTGCAGCAGCACATGGTTCAGAACGCTTCCCAGCGAGTATTTAGTGTCCTCACGCTGGACCGCGTCTTCCACGGCCTCGCTGATGGCTATACCCAGCGAGCCGGGGGAGTTAGGATCCTTGGCCAGGATATCACGTCCGGCTTTAGTATCGTTGCTTGGGCTGGCCACGCACTTGCCGCCCCATACCTGCATCATCATTTTGCGGTAGGGCTTCTGGTCGTAGCTGATGCGCACCATGTAAATCTTACACTCGATACCGAACAGATTGGTGGCGAACGATAGCGCGCTGCCCCACTGGCCGGCGCCGGTCTCCGTGGTTATGCGCTTGACGCCTTCCTGCTTGCAGTAATATGCCTGCGCCACGGCGGTGTTGGGCTTGTGGCTCCCGGCGGGGCTCACGCCCTCCCACTTGTAATATATCTTGGCCGGGGTGCCCAGGGCCTTCTCCCAGCGCTTGGCGCGCACGAGGGGGGTGGGGCGCCATATCTTGTAGATATCCTGAAGTTCCTCGGGGATGTCAATCCAGCGTTCCTGGCTGACCTCTTGCTTTATACATTCCATGGGAAAGAGAGGAGCCAGGTCCTGGGGACCTATGGGCTTGCCTGTACCAGGGTGCAGCACCGGCGGCATGGGCTTGGGCAAATCCGCCTGTATGTTGTACCACTGCTGCGGCATCTCTTTCTCTGTCAGTTGGATCTTGGTATCCATTCTTCCTCCCTTTCTGCGTTGCATGTATGTGATTTGAAAATACAGAGAAAGCTTATAATAAACGGCTTCTTTAGTCAATAATCGTCATGTGTAAGGCGGCGAAGAATAAAGAAAAGCCCCCCGATTAAGGGGGGCTTTAGTTGAATGGTTTACCGTTGTGTACTCAGAAGTTACGGGTTCAGATTAATGGTTGTGGATACAAGCACCTTGGTATCAGTACTCTGGAAGGCGACATTGTCCACAGTTTTTATCGGCATGTATGGGAAGACACCCGAGGCATCCCAGTACTCAATGATCGTCTTGGACCCCACGGTTATAGTGTTCTTGTAGCAGGTGAAGGTTCCTGCTGGAACGGTGACCGACTCTGTAGCGCCGGCAACGACATGCGAGCGGGTATTCTCTGAGTCGCCCGCATCATTATCTGAATCGATCTCCTCGGTCTCTGAGAAGGTCTCGCTTAGCGTCCAAGGAGCGCCGGGCTGTGTGCCGGTGAGATTCCGGTAGTAGACCCAGTTTTTGGCAAGGCCGCCTATGTTGGCCGTTGCCTCGCTATAGCGCTGGACAAGCAGGAGGTCGTCAGGATTACGCCATTCCTTCATGGGAGCATGAAGGGTTAAGGTTATAGTTATATACTTAACGATCTTTCGTATCGGCTCGGTTGTAGTCGTGCAGGCCGCATCGGAATAGAAATTGGTCTCATAGTAATCGCACCATCCGCCCCTAGATTCCCCTGAGTTGGGCGTCACATACACGCGGTTCAGCCATACCCATTTCCAATAAGTATCGGCTGAACCGGAATAGGTTGACAGATATACGAACTCCGGCACCACGAAGTTGGCGGTGACGGTAACATCTTGAGCGGGCATGGTGAAGGTAGTTGTTGCCGAATTGGCGTTAGCGAACGAGCCGGCTGGAGCCGTCCAGTTATAGAAAGCGGAGCCGTTGTTGGCGGTGGCCTGTATGTTGACTACGGTGCCTGCCGTGTAAGGAGAGCCGCCGGTCAGGTCGTTAGCAGAGCCGCCGTTTCCTCCAGCCGTCGCCATCGTCAGTGTGTAGGTTGGACCGCTCGTAGGAGTAGGCGTGGGAGTAGGCGTGGGAGTAGGTGTCGGAGTCGGAGTAGGCGTAGGAGTAGGCGTAGGTGTAGGCGTGGGAGTGGGAGTAGGAGTAGGCGTGGGAGTAGGAGTAGGTGTCGGAGTCGGAGTCGGAGTAGGCGTAGGAGTAGGCGTAGGTGTAGGCGTGGGAGTGGGAGTAGGAGTAGGCGTCGGAGTAGGCGTAGGAGTAGGCGTAGGTGTAGGCGTGGGAGTGGGAGTAGGAGTAGGCGTCGGAGTAGGCGTAGGTGTAGGCGTGGGCGTAGGTGTAGGCGTGGGAGTAGGCGTAGGCGTGGGAGTAGGTGTCGGCGTAGGCGTGGGAGTAGGTGTAGGCGTAGGTGTCGGCGTAGTAGTAGGTGTCGGCGTGGGAGTGGGAGTAGGTGTCGATCCACCACCGCCACCACCGCCGCCGCCGCTAGGCAACGCGTTATTGCCGAATATTATATCAAGTAAGGCAGATCCATCGAGTGTATTTAGTATGCCGTTGCCGTCGATGTCATTGTTGTCGCCCGGCTGGTGCTGTTTTAAGAGAACCAGTTTAAGCAGTATAAAATCGAGTATATTCACCTCGCCATCCCCGTTGAGGTCTCCCGTTGCCGCGGCACTCGCCGGAGCCGGCGCTATGAGTACGGGGGAAAAAGCAAGGATAAAAGCAGACAGCAAGCCTATGAGCGATAAGAAAATATGTTTGCCTCTATTTCGGTGATACATATTGCACCTCCATAGCAGATTATCTAAAACGATTAAGTATATATCTTGACCGCCTATTATACAGCTTTTTAAAGGTCTGGTCAACATAATAAAGCACAAAATTGCTTAAACAAGTAAACATTCGACTGTTAGTCATGAATGAGTAAAGTGTGATGATGTTAACACAGAGAGCTTTCGTTTGCAATATGTTGACCGAGGTAACTATATTTCTTGCATATTATCTATCTTTAACGTTGAGATTTTTTCAAGGGGCTAAAAGAAAAGCCCCCCGATTAAGGGGGGCTTTAGTTGAATGGTTTACCGTTGTGTACTCAGAAGTTACGGGTTCAGATTAATGGTTGTGGATACAAGCACCTTGGTATCAGTACTCTGGAAGGCGACATTGTCCACAGTTTTTATCGGCATGTATGGGAAGACACCCGAGGCATCCCAGTACTCAATGATCGTCTTGGACCCCACGGTTATAGTGTTCTTGTAGCAGGTGAAGGTTCCTGCTGGAACGGTGACCGACTCTGTAGCGCCGGCAACGACATGCGAGCGGGTATTCTCTGAGTCGCCCGCATCATTATCTGAATCGATCTCCTCGGTCTCTGAGAAGGTCTCGCTTAGCGTCCAAGGAGCGCCGGGCTGTGTGCCGGTGAGATTCCGGTAGTAGACCCAGTTTTTGGCAAGGCCGCCTATGTTGGCCGTTGCCTCGCTATAGCGCTGGACAAGCAGGAGGTCGTCAGGATTACGCCATTCCTTCATGGGAGCATGAAGGGTTAAGGTTATAGTTATATACTTAACGATCTTTCGTATCGGCTCGGTTGTAGTCGTGCAGGCCGCATCGGAATAGAAATTGGTCTCATAGTAATCGCACCATCCGCCCCTAGATTCCCCTGAGTTGGGCGTCACATACACGCGGTTCAGCCATACCCATTTCCAATAAGTATCGGCTGAACCGGAATAGGTTGACAGATATACGAACTCCGGCACCACGAAGTTGGCGGTGACGGTAACATCTTGAGCGGGCATGGTGAAGGTAGTTGTTGCCGAATTGGCGTTAGCGAACGAGCCGGCCGGAGCCGTCCAGTTATAGAAAGCGGAGCCGTTGTTGGCGGTGGCCTGTATGTTGACTACGGTGCCTGCCGCGTAAGGAGAGCCGCCGGTCAGGTCGTTAGCAGAGCCGCCGTTTCCTCCGGCTGTCGCCATCGTCAGTGTGTAGGTAACCGCATCCTCCTCAAAGTTGGCGGTTATGGAGTAATCGCCGTTCATGGTGATGGTAGTGGAAGCGGCGTTGGTGTCGCCGATAGTGCCCGTGTCGCCGGTCCAATTGACAAAGGCGTATCCGTCTGCCGGAGTAGCCACAATATCGACCACTTGGCCGCAGTTGTATGTATAAGGGCCGGCCTCGCCCGGGGTGGTAACGGAGCCGCCCGCGGTAGAGGAGGTGGTAAGGTCGAACTCATCGATAGCGAAGTTAGCAGTGACGGTGATATCGGCCTGTACGTTGGTATCGGTTCTGGAGGCGGTCAGTACGCCGTCCGACCAGTCAACGAAGGAGTAGCACGCGTTGGGGGTGGCTGTGACGGTGTCGCCGTCGGAGCCGCAGTCAACAGTTTGCGGGGTAGTGCCCGTGATAGAGCCTCCCGCACCGGCGTTATAGGTCAGTGTGTAGGGCTCGATAGCGAAGTTGGCGGTCACGGTGATATCGGCCTGTACGTTGGTATCGGTTCTGGAGGCGGTCAGTACGCCGTCCGACCAGTCAACGAAGGAGTAGCACGCGTTGGGGGTGGCTGTGACGGTGTCGCCGTCGGAGCCGCAGTCAA
>JBAZMV010000008.1 GCA_041649635.1 Dehalococcoidia bacterium | reverse complement strand
CTATGAGGACGACCAACTGAACCCGGCGATCGATGGCGACATCATCGTATGGACGGACTGCCGTAAAGAAATCTATGAGGACAACGATATCTACGGATATAATCTATCTTCCGGTATTGAGTTCCCCGTCTGCGCCGATTCTTACTGCCAATCGAGCCCCGCAATTTCCGGCAACATCGTAGTATGGAAGGAGAATTGCAACAACTACTGGTATGCAACCGATATCTACGGCTGCAACCTATCCGATGGTATCAAGTTTCCCATTTGCCTCAACCCATCCGGACAGGAATTACCAGCCGTGTCTAATAACATCGTTGTCTGGACAGACAGCCGCAACGGCAACGACGATATCTACGGAGCGCGGCTGACGTTTGAGGAGTAGCAAAAGGAGGCGCTGATGAAAAGGAGAACAGTTTATTCTCTAAGCATTCTCTTCCTTCTTTCGACCGTTCTGACGACCATCGGATGCGGAAACAAAGCAATCGCCACACCCTATGTAGCTGAGGAATTCGTTGTCTGCAACGCCGGCGGTAACCAGATATTCCCGAGCATATCGGGCAACATTGTCGTCTGGACAGACTACCGTAATGAAGACGAAGATTTGTTTGATAATGGCGATATATACGGATACAACCTTAACAATGGCGTTGAACTCCCTATCTGTACAGAAGATAGCTATCAAGGCAGCCTTGATATTGATGGGGATATCGTCGTTTGGACTGACGGCCGCAATGATTACTCGGATACATCCAACTCTGATATCTATGGATACAACCTATCAACAGAGAGTGAGTTCATTATATGTAACGAGCCCGATAGTCAAGGGGCACCCTCAATCTCAGGCGATACGGTGGTATGGATGGAATATCGAGCAGACACTGATTATGTAACTTATATATACGGATGCCATTTAAGCGCCGGCGAGGTTTTCCCTGTCAGCACATATCAATCGATGAAGATGTTCCCCTCAGTTTACGGCGATTTAGTTACCTGGCTGGACTTCCGCAAGGTGGATTTTAGTACACTGCATCAGCAACCTCAACCCGTTTTAAACACGGAAATATACGGCTGCAATCTATCCTCGCTTCTGGAATTCGCGATCACGGATGACGAAATCATGCAGGATCTGCCGAGCGCAGACATATACGGCGATACCATGGTTTGGAGCGAATGCAATGAAGGGCTTTGTGTCATTTACAGCTACAATCTTACCACTCAAACCAAAACCGCATTAACGACCAGTCATGACGCCATGGGAACGCCTGTTATCTATGGTAATGTAGTCGTCTGGTCGGATTATCGCAACGACAACGGCGATATTTACGGATACAATCTGGAAACAGGCGAGGAGTTCGCGATATGTACCGACCCCGGACAGCAACAGAACCCGGCCATCTATGAGAACATCGTCGTATGGGAAGACGACAGGAATGAACTGCCGAATACATACGACATATACGGCGCGCGGCTGACGTTTGATAATCCGTAGCCAACCTGATAAATTGAATAGTGCTTCTAGGAAAAGAGGGGCAGGAGATTTTTCTCCTGCAGGGAGCCTTTGGTGGCCGTAGGGGCTTGATTAATCAAGCCCTTACCCGGTGACCAATATATGGATACAGGGGGTTGAATGCCGACGAGATTGCCGCGTCGCCTTCGCCTCCTCGCAATGACAGGCTCTTAAAAGAGGTGCAGGAGATATTCTCCTGCCGGGGTTGTACAGGGGTGTCCCCTGTTTCTTTTAAAATCCCCCCAAGAATGGGGGATAACAGGGGGTTGATAATTCTGAACAAGAGGAATATATGTCCAAGATAGTAGCTGTCTGCAAGAGCGAGAAAAAGGGAACGCGCAAGAAGGTCGTCGCCAAATGCGAGATCGCCGACGGCGGTCTCATAGGCGACGCGCACGCCGACTGCTGCACGCACCGCCAGGTTAGCCTGCTGGCCATCGAGAGCATAGATAAGATGCGGGCTATGGGATTGAAAGTCGGCCCGGGCAGCTTCGCCGAGAACCTCACGACGGAGGGCATCGAACTTGTATCCCTGCCGATCGGTTCGAAACTATCGATCGGTAAAGAAGTCGTCCTTGAAATAACACAGATCGGCAAGGAATGCCACACCAAGTGCGCCATCTACCGCCAGGCCGGCACATGCGTCATGCCCACCGAGGGCATCTTCGGCAAAGTGATCCGCGGCGGGATAGTAAAGCCGGGAGATACTATAAGCAGGGATATCGATAAAAAGCGATAATCTAAAGAGGTGCAGGAGAGATTCCTCCTGCCGGGGTCTTAGGGGTGTCCCCTATCTTTTTTTTAAACTCCCCCAAGACTGGGGGATACCGGGGGTTGACCAGCCTCAATCGCACCCCCGGACGTTTAACTAACCCGGCAAAACTGTTATAATCATCCAACCACCGTACAGGAGGCGAGCCATGAACAATCGCTGGGTCAAATTCTTTTCGCTGTTTCTCCTGATATCCACAGTTATCTCCGCCATAGGCTGCAGCACTACTACGGAAACAGTTGTCGAAAAGCAGTACATTACTGATGAATTCCCCATCAACCCCGTGCACCGTTACAGCCCCGGCGTCTCGGGCGACATCGTCGTGTGGGCCGACGAGAGCGAGGGCAACAGGGATATCTACGGACACGACCTGGCAACCGACGACGAGTTCCCCATCTGCACAAACTCTTACGACCAGGATTCTCCAGTCATCTCGGGCGACACGATCGTCTGGCGCGATGAGCGCGGCGGCAATAGCGATATCTACGGCTACGACCTTGCGACGCAGACCGAATTCGTTGTCTGCACCACGAGCGCGAACCAGATCAATCCCGCCACCGACGGCCAGACCGTGGTCTGGGAGGACGACCGCTATTACGACAAGTGGGACATGGATATCATGGGATTCGACATCGAGGCCGGAGAGGAGTTCATCGTTTGCGATAACGCGCACCGGCAGGTTTCGCCCGGCGTATCCGGCAATATAGTCATCTGGATCGACTATCGCAACGGCAACCCGGACATCTTCGCCCGCGACCTGACGATCACCACCCCTAACGACGCGATATTCCCCTACGTTACCAACCTCTCCGATCAGCAAAACCCGTATATAGGCGGAAACATCATCGTGTGGGAGGACGACCGCAACGGCAACATCGACATCTATGCGTACGACATCACCTCTAAAATCGAGACTCTTATCTGCGCCGACGCCTTCGAGCAGCGCAATCCCGCCGTCTCCGGCAGCTTCGTAGTGTGGCAGGATAAGCGCAACGGCAACTGGGACATCTACGGTTACAACATGGACACCGGCGTCGAGTTCCCCATATGCACCGCGCCCGCCGATCAGACCCTGCCGAACATATCGGGCGATATGGTCGTGTGGGAGGACAAGCGCAACGGCAATGACGATATTTACGGAACGAGGATATCGCTCAAGGAGCCATGAAAGCCGAGATAATCTCAATCGGCACCGAGCTGCTCCTGGGCGAGATAACGGACACCAACGCCTCCTACCTGGCCTCGCAGCTTCCCCTGCTGGGAATCGACCTGCTCTGGGTCACACAGGTCGGCGACAACCTGGGACGTTTGAAAGAATGCATCGCACGCGCCTGGGACAGATCCGACATCGTGATTACGACGGGCGGCTTGGGACCCACCGAGGACGACCTGACGCGCGAGGCCATAGCGGCCTTGTTCGACGAAGTACCCGCAGTCGACCCCGAGCTTGAGCAGCGCCTGCGCGAGTTCTTCACCCGCCGCAATTTCGTTATGCCGGAGAACAATCTTAAACAAGCGATGCTGATCCCCTCGGCGCGCGCCATCCCCAACCCCCGGGGCAGCGCCCCCGGCTGGTGGGTGGAGAAGGCTAATCGTGATAAAGAGGTGTCCTTCCCAGAAGGGAAGGACCGGGAGTTTGAGGGTGTCCCTCATTTTAAAAATAACCCCCCCAAGACTGGGGGATCAAGGGGGTTGAACTCAGACGCCAGGACAATCCCCCATCTTTTAATTACCATGCCCGGCCCTCCCGCCGAGATGCAGCGCATGTGGGAGAACGAGGTCTTTCCTAAGCTGCGCGACCTCGTCCAGACCGATGTCATCATCTCCAGAACTATAAAGACGCTAACCGACACGGAATCGAGAGTCTCCGAGAAACTCGCCCCGATTCTCTCATCGGTGAACCCCTCCATCGGCATCTACGCCAAACCCGACGGCATACACCTGCGCATCACCGCCAAGGCCGCCTCGGAGGATGAAGCGCGTGTCATGATATCGAAACACGAGGATAAAGTGCGCCCGCTCATAGGCGACATCATCTGGGGATACGATAACGAAACGCTGGAGGGGATCGTCGGCGGGCTGCTGCGCGAGAAAGGGCTGACGCTGGCGACGATGGAGTCATGCACCGGGGGTTTGCTGGCGAATATCATCACCGACATTCCAGGCAGTTCGGAATATTTCAAGGGCGGCTTCGTCACCTACACCAACGAAGCCAAGATAGCTAACGGGGTCGACCCCGACCTTATCGAGCGCCACGGAGCGGTGAGCCGGGAGGTCGCCGCCGGCATGGCGCAAGCTGCAAGAGAACGACTCAAGGCTGACATAGGTATTGGCATAACCGGCGTAGCCGGCCCGTCGGAGATGGAGGGCAAAGCCGCGGGCACAGTGTTTATCGCTATCGACAACGGTAAAGAAACCAGGTCGATCGACGGCCGCTACCCGCCCCTGCGGCACCAGGTCAAACGCCGCGCCGTCTACCACGCGCTGTTCGAACTGCGGCGAATGCTGGTTTAACGTCGCATAGTACTAAATATCCGCTATGCTGTAGCAACGTTTTATTGTACAATACTACCCACCGAGACCTCTTGATTCAACAACCTCGCCATTTGGTAGTAATCGGCTCGGGCATAATTGAATCGAAACAGGCATATTTTCACGATCATCGAGGTGCACTATGGGTGATAATAACAAATCCAGAGAACAACTTGCGGAGGAGCTGTCTCAAGCACGCAGGCGCATCGCAGAGCTTGAGACGTCGCGGGGCGACGAGTTCAGGACGCTTCCAGTAGGTTACGACACATTCAAGGTATTCTTCGACTCGGCGACTGATTCTTTCAGCATTTGGGATTCCAATATGAAAATGGTTTACATCAACGATATCACGCTGGAGAAGTATTATCCTGCCGGGACGACAAGGGCCGATATCATCGGCAAGCATTTCACGGAGCTTATACCGGGAAGCGTCGAATCAGGACGGTATGAGAGATACCTTAATGTGCTTAAGACCGGCGAACCTGTCTATATCGATGAATTTCAACCCCATACCAGGTTCGGTGATATGTACCTCTCGATAAAGGTATTCAAGATAGAAAACGGCCTGGGAGTAATCACTACCGACATCACCGAGCGCAAGCGCATGGAGCAGGAGCTCCGTGCCAGCCAGCAGCGGCTCACTGCGCTTATAGACAACGCGCCGGATATAATATTCTCTTATGACAGCGTTGGAAGATTTATCTCGGTGAATAGACGAGCGGAGGAATTGCTGGGATATACGGGAAAAGAACTCTCGGGAAAGACATTCAGGGAGTCAAATATATTCACTCCGGAGTCGCTCGATAAGGCGGAAAGAAGGATTAAGTCCTTCGAACAGGGACAGATAACAACCCCTACGCCATATGAAATCGTAGCCAAGAACGGCACCCGCATCTTTGTTGAAGCAAGAGCGCTACCCATACTGCAACATAACGAGACGGAGATTATCGCCATCGCTCGCGACATAACGGAACGCAGGAAAACGGAGGACGCTCTGCGCCAGAGCGAGGAGAAGCTGCGCGCCGTCTTCGAATCTATCGGCGATTCCATCACTGTTGTAGATTTAAACGGCAATATAATCGATTTGAATGATGCTGCATTGAAACTCTTCGGCTGTAAAAGCAAAGAGGAAGTATTGGGAATGAGCGGACTGACGTTCATTGTAGAAGAAAACCGGCCTCCGGTCATTGAAGCTATACCTGTAAGGTGCGTGCAATATAGATTTAAGCGAATGGACGGCAGCACTTTCTGGGGAGAAACCAGCTCCGACATACTGCGCGATAAATCGGGAGACATCACAGGATTTATAGGAATTGTCAGAGACATCAGCGATCGCAAGAAGACGGAGGAGTCGCTCAGGCACAGCGAGGAGAAGTTCCGCGTCATATTTAAAAGCATCGCCGACGGCATAAGCGTGATCGACTTGACTACAGGAAAAGTTATCGACACAAACGAGGCTGCTCTGCGTATGTTCAATTTCGACAGGGAAGACGTTATCGGCATGAACGCCTACGAGCTTATCGCGGAGAAAGACCGGCAGCGGGCCATGGAAGACCTGGTGAACACCCTGCAAACAGGCGACAGCGGGCTGGCGGAATGGTGCCTCCTCGGCAAGGGCGGCACTGAGCACGATTGCGAGGCGCGTGCGTCGGTTATCAGGGACGAGTCATGGAATCCGCTATACCTTGTTAATGTTATGCGCGATATAACCGAGCGAAAAAAGATGGGGGAAAAGCTGCGGCAGAGTGAAGAGACACTGCGACGCGTCTTTGACTCTATTGATGACGGGGTGTCAGTCACGGATCTTGAGGGCAACGTCCTCGATGTTAACGAGAAAGCACTGGAGCTATCCGGATACAATCGCGACGAATTCATAGGAAAATTTGGGCTGGAACTGCTGGCTGAGAGAGACCGCGCCAGGGCCGTGCAAGACATGCTTAACACATTCAATACAGGCCGCAGCGGTCTGAGAGAGTACTCTTCGCTGACCAAGGACGGCAGAGAGTTCCCTGCTGAAGCACGAGCAACCGTGTTGTACGATTCTGCGGGCAGACCGGTAGGCCTTGTTAGTGTCCTGCGGGATATCACAGAACGCAAACAAATGGAACAGAAGTTGCGGCAAAGCGAGGAGAAGATACGGCAGATATTTAATTCCGTAGGAGTCGGCATCACTGTCACCGATATGGAAGGCAAAGTCGTAGAGGTCAATGACTTTGGGCTCCGGCTTTGTGGATACAGTAAGGAGGAAATGATAGGACGCAACGGGATCGGTATCATCGCGGAAAAGGACCGCCCCCGGATAATCGCAGCGATGATAGAAGCTTTCCAGGCGGGAAAGAGCGTTATTCAGGAGTTTACAGCTTTAAAAAATGACGGGGCGGAATACGAAGTAGAAGCCATCGCCACTGTATTGAGCGACGGCCCTGGAAAGCCCACCGGCCTAATTATAAGCATCACGGACATCAGTGAGCGCAAACGTATCGAGGGGGAGTTAAATGACTACAAGGCTAACCTGGAAAAGATGGTGGAGGAACGTACTTCCGAGCTAGCCGTCACTTATGAAAAGCTGCGCGAGAGCGAAGAAAGGCTTAGAGTATTTTTTGAAAACGTGCCCGATATTATTTTTGCGCACAATATGAAGGGGTGCTTTACAGACATCAATAAAAAAGCCCTGGAGATAAGCGGATACTCGCGCGACGAGATTATTGGAAATAACATACTGGAAACCGGCATCCTGCCGCCGGATCAGATAGAAGACGTGATGGCGGGATTGAAAGGCATCGAAGAGGGGAGGAGCGGATATCCCTATGAAGTCCAGCTTATGAGAAAGGGCGGCGGCAGGTTCACCGTGGAGGCAGTGAGCTTCCCGATTAGAAAAAAGGGCGAACTGGAAGTCATGGGCATCGCCCGGGATATCACCGAGCGCAAGTTGATGGAAGAGGCGCTCAGAAATTCCGAGGAGAAGCTCCGCACGATGTTCGCATCCATGGCAGACGGCGTCGTAGTAACCGACCTCGAAGGGAAAGTGAAAGACGCCAACAAAGCCGTGCTGCGTCTATTCGGATTTGATAATAAAGAAGACGTTCTGGGAATGAACGGCTTCGATTTCATGGCCGAGGAAGACTATGACCTTGCCATGAATGATATGATCCAACTCTTCAGCGAAGGACTTGTTACCGGCAGATCATGGACATTTAAGCACCACCCAGACGGAGAGTTCCAGGCGGAACTCAGCACCGCTCTATTGAAGGACTCCAAGGGAAATCCTACCGATATCCTTGTTGTCATGCGTGATATAACCGAACGCAAACGGATGGAAGAAGCATTAAGAGAATCCGAAGAGAAGCTGCGCGCCACATTCGAATCTATAGCCGACGGCATAGCCGTTATAGACCTCAACGGTAAATTGATCGACGTGAATACGGCAGACGCCAGGTTATTCGGCTATGAAAGCAAAGACCAGTTAACTAATCGCGACGCATTGAACTTCATTGCGGAGGCCGAACGGGACAGGGTTATCAACGATATCGCTAAGGTACTGGCCACCGGGGTCGGGATGTCCGGAGAATACAGGCTGGTTGACAGAAACGGCAGGGAGTTCGACGCTGAAGTAAGGGGTTCCGTGCTTCGCAACAGCCCGGGGGAAACAATCGCTATAGTCAATACAATACGTGACATCACCGAGCGCAAGCGCATGGAGGAAGCGCTGCGAGAATCTGAGGAAAAGCTCCGTGCCATATACAATTCCATTGGAGACGGCATCACAGTTACCGACCTTAAAGGAAATATTCTGGACATGAATGAGGCCGGGCTTCGGTTCTCGGGATTCAGCAAGAAAGAAGAAGCGATCGGGCGCAACGGGCTGCTGTTTATTTCTGAAACGGATCGCGACCGCGCCAGAAACGATATGTTCAATGTATTGCAGAAAGGCATCGGCATCACTACCGAATACAGGCTTGTCGATAAAGAAGGAAAAGAGTTCGATGCCGAGGTGTCAGGCGCCATGATATGTGACGCCGAAGGCAAGCCTTCAGCGATAGTAAACGTAATAAGGGATATAACCGAGCGCAAACGCATTGAACAGGCACTCATGGAATCGGAGGCTAAATACCGAACTCTGGTGGAACAATCGGAGCAGGGCATATGCATCCTTCAAAATGGTCGCATAGTATTCGCCAACAACGGTCTGGCAAAGATAAACGGCTACAGCCTAAAAGAGCTATATAACATGTCTCCTGAAGAATTGCTGGATACAATTCATCCCGAAGATAGAGAGGCGTACGTAGAGCGCGTCAAAAGAAGGCTGCAGGGCGAAAAGATGATGCCCAGACATGAATATAGAATGATTAGAAAAGATGGAACGAAGCGTCAGCTTGAAACATACGCCAAACGTATTACATATAAAGGGCAACCGGCAATACAGTCTACCATAGAGGACATCACCGAGCGAAAACAGTGGGCGGAAAAGCTCGAGAAGAGCAAAGAGGAACTGAAGTTCTATGTTACACAAATAACAAGGGCGCAGGAAGAGGAACGGAAGCGCATAGCCCGCGAGTTGCACGATGACACTATACAGGAACTGATTACGCTCTCGCGTGATATGGACGATTTGACCGAATTAAAAATAAAGCCGGAAGAAGATTTTAGGGACAGCAGAAGGAAAATAGAGGCGGCGAGACAAAAAGTTGATACGATTCTTAAAAGCGTCCGTCAATTCACGCGCGACCTGCGTCCATCGGTACTGGACGATCTGGGCCTGGTGCCCGCGCTGGAGTGGCTCACGGCCGACATGTCCAACCGATTCGGAATCCCGATAAATACATCTATCATCGGCTCTGAGCGCAGCCTTGACCCCGATACAACACTGTCCATGTTCCGCATAGTCCAGGAATCACTGACAAACGCCGGACGCCACGCACAGGCATCGCAGATACAGGTAAATCTTAAATTCACAAGAAAAACAGCCACGTTGAGCATAATCGATGACGGCAAAGGATTTACCCCACCCAAGCAAATCTCCAGATTAACCAAACTCGGCAAGTTAGGGATTGCAGGAATGTATGAACGCGCACAACTCATCGGAGCGACTCTATCAATTAAATCGAACCGGAATAAAGGAACTACAATCAGCCTTGAATTACCGATAAAATAGACCTGTTGAAATATGACCCATAATGGCATATAATGGTCAAATCCCGTCATGGAGGTAAGAGAAATGTCAAAGATTAAGATTCTACTGGCTGAAGATCACGTAGTGGTGCGCGAGGGCACACGGGAGCTGATACAGCGTGAGTCCGACATGGAGGTCATAGGAGAAGCCGACGACGGCATCCAGGCCGTTCAGATGACCGGCAAGTTGAAGCCTGACGTTGTGATAATGGACATAGCGATGCCGAATCTCAACGGCATCGAGGCCACCAAACAGATAAAGGAGAAATATCCCAACACCGCGATACTGATACTTACCGCCTACGATGACGACCAGTACGTGTTCGCTCTGCTGGAGGCCAAGGCCGCCGGGTATCTGCTGAAAACCGTCCGCGGCCAGGAGCTCATTTCCACCATCAGGGCCATCTGCTCCGGCGAATCGGTGCTCCAGCCTTCGATCGCCCGCAAGGTAATCGAGCGCTACAACGCGGCGATGAGGCCGGGCAGCAAGGGTTTGACCGAGCCTCTTACCAAGAAGGAGATGGACGTACTGCGTCTGGCGGCAAGAGGCATAACCAACAAGGAAATAGCGGATGAGCTTCATCTTAAAGTGCAAACGGTGCGCAGCCGGCTGAAAAAGGTCTTCAAGAAGCTCAATGTCAGCTCGCGCACGGAAGCCGTCATGTACGCTATGAAAAAGGGCTGGATCTCCCTGCACGAAGTGGATACAAAACACGATTAGCAGCAGCACATGCATTTATACATGAAACGTTCTTCCAGGCACGATTGGAAACGAACGGAGTCGGTCTCAATCGACCGCTTATTTTGCCCGCCTATATTTTTGGAGGCTCCGGTAACTCGGGGCCTCTTTTGTTATATAATCTTCTATATCAAGTAATGTGATAAGATACCATTCTCAAGGAGTAATGCTTCAGATGGCAGTAAAGATCGTTACGGACAGCACGGCCGACCTGCCGCCGGGCGTAGCCGAGGAGCTTGGCATAACCGTCGTGCCGCTGTACGTACGGTTCGGCGATAAGCTATATCGCGATCGCATAGACATTAGTGAGGACGAATTCTACGACCGTCTTGTGCACGACCCCGTTCTACCCGGCACCTCACAACCCACGCCTAACGACTTCGCCCATGTCTACAGTAAGCTGGCCAAAGAGGCCGACGGAATCATATCGATCCACATATCGAGCAAACTCAGCGGCACCTGCGATTCAGCCTTCAGCGCGAAACAGATGGTAGGCGGTTCCTGTCCTATCGAAGTTGTCGACTCGCTGTGGACATCAATCGCGCTCGGCTACCTGGCGATGAGAGCCGCCGAGGGGGCAAGGGCGGGAAAAGGC
Organism: Dehalococcoidia bacterium; assembly: GCA_041649635.1. NCBI lineage: Bacteria > Bacillati > Chloroflexota > Dehalococcoidia > Dehalococcoidia bacterium. Next base: position 49,886 of record JBAZMV010000008.1, on the reverse strand, counting down.
ATGCCTGAGCTTGTGAAAGAAATAAACAGCCTGATACCGAAAATACGCTATCTGGGTTTTTTCGATACATTGAAATATATGCAGCTAGGCGGGCGAATCGGCAAAGCGCAATCGCTGGTAGGCTCCGTGCTCAACGTGAAGCCACTTATCACGATGAAAGACGGCGAGTTCCTCCCCGTCAGCAGGGTGCGCACCTACGCCAAAGCCAAGGAACGCCTGTTCGAATTTGTCAAAGCCGGCACAAAATTAGAGGCCGTATTTGTGGTCCATAACACCACACCCGGTGAAGCCGGGGAGATGGCGGATCGTTTCGGCTCGCTGTTCGAGAGGAAGAAGATCATAATCGCCAGACTCGGACCGGTGCTCGGTGTTCACGCGGGGCCGGGTACCCTGTTTACCGGATACTTGGAAGGAAAGCCGGATTAGCCGACCGAACTCCCGCGAAAATCGACCTGCTTCTTTTTATGAATAAAGAATATATCCACGATGAACTCGGCAAATCGATAGATTCCATCGCCGGTTACTACACGCCGCAGAAAGAGTTAAAGATTGTACACGACGATAGAGAGGTGCTATGCATCCTCGGCTATGTAGAAATCGAAAGCAGCCACTACCTTACAGGCGGCGGCCCCTATGCCCTTGTTCCCGGCTATATAGTCAAATGGAAGTTTAAGGAAAGCGACGACGGCAAGCCTGTATCGGAAGTCGAGCCGATTACAGACGAGGAAGTCCGACAGTTTGTCTCAGCGGCAATTAACGATATCGAGCCTGCAAAGATCATCGACTTCTGGTAAAGATATCTGTAGAAATAGGCGCATTAGCCACACCAAAGACGGGAGTTGCCCCTCAAACATCCCACAAAATCGAGTCGTTTTTAAAAAGAGGTGTCCTTCCGCGGAAGGACCGGGGGAACTCGGGGGTGTCCCTCCTGTCATTGCCCGATCAAGTCGGGCAATGACATAAAAAAGACTGGGGGATAAAGGGGGTTGATTAGCTGATAACAAATCCTCTTGACATTTATGTATATATCTATTATTCTACATATATAGATAGTTCGACAACTAAGAAGGAAGTATGGACGAATCGACAAAACATATCTTTAAACTGCAATCCGAGATATGCAAGACGCTGGCCGACCCGAAGCGGCTTATGATACTACACGAGCTGCGCGACTCGGAGAAATCGGTGGGGCAGTTAGTATCGAGTCTGGAACTGCCGCAATCAAACATATCACACCATCTGGCTATAATGCGCGAGCGCGGCATAGTATCCGCCCGCCGCGACGGCACGACGATCTACTACAGCCTGGCCAGCCCCAAGATCGGCCAGGCTTGCGACCTGGTCCAGGGAGTGCTTAAAGATCAGATGTCGAATATGCAATCACTGGCCGGATCCATCAAACTATAGATAGAGCATAAAGGAGGCTTGCGAGATGGGCAAAGTTAAATCGAAGCAGCAGGACTTCTTAAAAGACAGGTTCGGCGACAGAGCCTGCTTTAATAAGACCGAACGTGTTTTGTACGGACACGATATCGCCGCTATGCCCAGCCTGATAAAGCCGCTCATCGGCAATACCGTCCCCGAAGCTGTGGTGCAGCCTCAAACCGAGGAGGAGCTGGTCGAACTGGTGCGCTGGGCCAACGAAAATCGTATACCGCTCACCCCGCGCGGCAAGGCCTCCTCCGGCTACGGCGGCGTGCTGCCGGTTAATAAGAGTGTTGTCGTAGACTTCTATCGCATGAACAAGATAATTAAAATCGACAGGGAAGCCCGGTCTGCGACGGTTCAATCGGGCGTCGTCTGGGAGAAGCTGGACCGCGAGTTGGTCAAACAAGGCCTGACCCTGCGACTGTATCCCACCAGCTACCCTGCGTCGACAGTCGGCGGCTGGCTGGCGCAGGGCGGAGCCGGCATCGGCTCATACGAGATGGGCTGGTTCCCCGATAATGTTGTCAGCGCCCGCGTCGTGCTGCCCGACGGAGCTATAAAAGAATTCACAGGCGAAGACCTTAAGCTGATCGCCGACGCCGAGGGCACAACCGGTCTAATCAGCGAGGTAACCGTTCGCCTGAAGCCGCTCGAGGAGCTGGGAATAATATCGATAGGTTGTCCGGATGCGCATGACATGCAGCAGGTGATACAAGCCATAATAGATGCGAAGCTTCCCATCTGGTCCATGATGTTCATCAACCCGCGCATGGCTGAGATGAAGAACAAGGCCCCCCTCCGCGAACACTACGGCCACCCCGCCGAGGAGCGGGTGCTGCTGCCCGCAGCGTATATAACAACGCTGGCCTTCCGCGAGCAGGACCGACAGCAGGTGACCGACAAGCTGGCATCAATAGTCAAGCCGTGCCAGGCCGAGATGCTGAGCGAGGCCATCGCGCGGCATGAATGGCACCACCGCTTCAAGCTTATGATAGTGAAACGGCTGGGGCCGAGCCTTGTTCCCACCGAGGTGGTCATACCGCTGTCGGCCATGGGCGACGTCATGGCCGAGATAGAGAAGAAGGTAGCCCAGCCCATAGTCAAGGAAGGCATTATCATCCGTGACGGCAAGGATGGGCAACCCGAGGTCGTGATACTTGGGTTCATCCCCAGCGACCAGAGGAAGTTCAGCTATAATTTCGTTTTCGGATTGTCGCTGACGATAATGAAGATAGCTGAAAGGCACGGCGGACGACCTTACGCCACGGGGTTATATTTCGTCGGCAAAGCCGAGGAGGTGTTTGGTGCGGGGCGCCTCAAGCAACTGAGGGAATTCAAGAAGAAAATCGATCCCGTCGGGATAATGAATCCGAAGAAGGTTATCGCATACGGTCCCATCGGGATCTTCATGAATCTGGCCAAGGTGATGGAACCATTCATCCGCCCCCTCGGCAACCGCGTCATCCCCGAGATCGGAGAGAGGCCGACGAAACCCGTGCGCGACATCCCCGCCGACGTGGCCTGGTACGCCTACGGCTGCTCCCAGTGCGGCTACTGCGTCGAGGAGTGCGACCAGTTCTACGGGCGCGGCTGGGAAAGCCAGTCGCCGCGCGGCAAATGGTACTGGCTGCGCGAATACATGGAGGGCCGTGCCGAGTGGGACCAGTTCATGGTCGACACGATGATCGTCTGCACGACCTGCGAGCTGTGCAACCTGCGCTGCTCGGCGTCCCTGCCCATCGAGCCATCCTGGATGAAGCTGCGCGGGCTGCTCATCGACGAGAAGAAGAACATGACCTTCCCGCCCTTCGAGATGATGGCGGCGGCGCTACAGAAAGAGGGCGATATCTGGGCCGGCTACCGCAAGGACCGCACCGCATGGTTCCCTGACGATCTTAAAGCGAAGCACGGGCCTGGCGTCAAGTCGAAAAATGTCTATTTCGCCGGCTGCACCGCAAGCTACGTCGAGCACGACATCGCCATGGCCAGCGTGCGCCTGCTCGACGCCGCCGGAGTCGATTTCACCTACGTCGGCGAGAAGGAGAACTGCTGCGGCACGCCCATGTTAGTCGCCGGCAAATGGGACGTCTTTGTCGAAACGATAAAGAAGAACATAGAGGCGGTAAAAGCCACCGGCGCCGATACGGTTATCTCTTCCTGCCCCGCCTGCGATATGATGTGGCGCCACGCTTACCCGTCCTGGTGCAAGAAGCTGGGCATCGACTATGGCATTTCAGCGAAGCACTACAGCGAGGTCATCGCTGAAAAGATAAAATCGGGCGAGTTCGCCTTCCCCGAGAACGGGAGCAAGCCCTGCACCGTGACCTGGCACGACTCCTGCCACATCGGGCGGGTCTCCGGCGTGTACGAGCCGCCGCGAGATCTCATCAAAGCCATACCGAACGTAAATTTCGTTGAGATGTCGCACCACCACGAGTGTTCCCACTGCTGCGGCAGCGTCCTGACACTGATAAAAGATCCGCCCGTGGCCGCCGATATCGGTAAGATAAGGCTGGACGAGGCCACAGAGGTAGGCGCGGACAAGGTACTGGCGCTGTGCCCGTGCTGCGAGTTCCAGTTGCGTGTCAGCGCGGATAAGAAGAATCTGCCGATCGAGGTCGTCGACCTGGCGCGTTTCGCCTCATCCGCCCTGGGATATAAATTCCCCGATCCGAACCCGGAGGTACAGAAGCAATGGGCTGTATTCGAGGCCATGATAGCGCTCATGACGCCGCAGGGCTTCGCCGACCTGATGGGCAGCATGTGGCCCGAGCTTATCAACGCCATGCCCTTCAAGATGGGGCCGATGATGCGGGCCATGGGCAAGATACCGGGAGCTTTGCCGCTCATGAAACCGATGTTCCCGATACTGTTTCCGAGATTGTTACCGATGATGATGCCCAAGGTCATGCCGACCATGCTCAAGCGCGTCGGCGAGCGCATACCGATGCCGGAATACATGGCCGAGCAGATGCCGGAGCTAATGCCTAAAGTTATGGATAATCTGATGCCGCACATGATCGGCGACGTGGTGCCGCTGGTCACCGGGCCGATGATTAAATATCTTCAAGGGAGGAATTAAAATGCCAAAGGAATATACACATGCCGAGCTAGGAGAGGAAGTGCGCTCCATAACCGGGTACTACATACCGGAGAAGGAAATAAAGCTCAAATATAAGGATAAGGAGTTTATCTACGTTTTCGGCGCCGCCGTTGTGGACAACAGCTGCTGCGGCGCCGGCGGCTGCGGCTACGCGCTGGTGCCCGGCTATGTGGTTAAATGGAAGAATAAGAAGAGCAAGGAAGGCCTGCCGGTATCCGACGTGGAGCCGATCAGGGACGATGCAGAGCGTCAGGAGATCGCCGCAATCGTGAAGAAGAAAGAGACCGTCAACGACGTCAATTTCTGGTAGGAGTATATGTTTTACTGTCATTCTGAAGGACTCCTCCCAAGAAGTTCGAGATGTGGAAGGACGACTGAAGAATCTCGTACCCTCACCCAACCAGCGACGAGATGCTTCGCTTCACTCAGCATGACAGATCCAAATAAAGGAAATTTTGCGATGATACGCGACTACATCCATGCGGAACTGGGCAAAGAGGTGCACGCCCTCTCCGGCTACTACACGGCCGTCGATGAGAAGAGTATGCCGTATAACGGAAGGGAAGTGCTGATCCTCCTCGGAGAGTATGCTACAGACGGCTGGTGCTGCGGCAAGAGCGAATCGAGCTACGCGCAGGTGGCCGGATACATTGTGAACTGGAAATCGAAGGTGGACAAGGACGGCTCGTTTATATCCGAAGTAGAGCCGATAACGGATGAAAAAGCCAGGAGGGATTTGACCGACATCATAAAAGGAAGCGAGTTCGTGCGTATCGTAGAGTTTTTATAATCGACGTAGGGGCGTGATTAATCGCGCCCTATCTGGTATCTGTAATGTAGGGGCAGGTCTTGTACCTGCCCGCCACGGGGCGACCACCAGGGTCGCCCCAACACAGGGGGTTTGGATATTGTTTCCCCCCTTTCAAGGGAGATAATAGGAGGTCACTATGCCACTCTATGAATACAAATGCGAAAAATGCGGCAAACAGTTCGATGTTCGCCAGTGCTATGGAGAGGACGGCTCCAAGTTGAAATGCCCCAGGTGCGCGGAGCCCAACCCGCGCAAGCAGATCACCGGCTTTGCTCCTCAAGGCTCCGGCGGTTCGACCGAGAGCGGGCAGTCCTGCTATATCCCAAGAAGGGGCGGTTGAGGATAGACCGAGCGGCCTCGTTGAGGCCGCAAAACCATAGAAGCTTGCCATAGGGAAGTCTTAGAAACTATTGCATTGCTGTAGAAATTATGCTATTATGACGTGCGTGTTTTTTAAACGCATGGATGATGGGGTGTAGGAGAGGGGGACTGGTTTTTTGTGGACGAAGACGACTTATTGTCCCTAAATGAAAAGGCCAGAAACCGGAGGGTGAGCATGTCTGCCGCTAAGCGGCGGAACAGCAACCTGAGGCTTCCTGTATCGTCATTTGGATCAGGCGTTGCGAGGTCAAAGTTATCGGTACAGTGAAGATCAGTTAAAGCTGAAGGCATGCCGACTTCCACTCTCTCCTGGACAGGGGGGGTGGATTTTTTATCTGAGAGAAAGGGGGTCGATAAGATGCACTTAATTATCGACGGTTTTGGAGCAGACCGAAAGATGCTCGAAAGCGAAGACAAGATTTACGAGCTTCTTGACAGATACCCTTCCCAGATAAATATGACGAAGGTCGCTCCTCCTCGTGTTTTCCGTTTTATCGGTTCCAAGCCTGAGGACTGGGGAGTATCCGGTTTCGTTATTATCGCGGAGAGTCACATCAGCATACATACCTTCCCCGAGAGACGGTATATAAATATCGATATATTCTCCTGCAAAGACTTCGACGACAAACAGGCCATAGAGGACATGAAAGAAAAGTTCGGCCTCGCGGAGTTCAAAACTTACCTGCTGGGCCGGGGACTGCAGGACGCCCCCATAGAGATGGCACATAGCAAAGCCGTCTAGCGATGCGGGCGGGATACGCCATACGATGAGCTCGATATGACCACAGAGATGTTCTATCCCCGGCGCAGTTTCTCGTTCCCTCCAAAATACTGCGAACTTAAGGACGCAAAAGTAGTCGTGCTGCCTATCCCCTACGACAGCACCGTCGACTGGCGCGCCGGCACCCGCGAAGGACCCAACGCCATCATCGACGCCTCGCATTTCCTGGAACAGTACGACCACGAATTAGGCTGCTACATACACGACTTGGGCATACATACGCTCCCCGAGCTTGTGCCTTCGATGAAGGGCCCGGAGGAGACCGTCGAACGCGTGTATAAAGCGACGAAGCAACTGCTCGGCAAGGGCAAGTTCGTCGTCATGCTCGGCGGGGAGCACTCGCTGACCGCGGGCACGGTGCGCGCATATCGTGAGCGATTCAAGAACATGTCGGTGCTGCAACTCGATGCCCATTCCGACCTGCGAGACGAATACGAGGACACCAAATTCAACCACGCCTGCGTCATGCGCCGCGTGCACGAGCTATGCCCCATCGTTCAGGTAGGCATCCGCAGCATGGGTCAGGACGACATGGATTACATCAAGAAGAAGAAGCTGCGCCCGTTCTACGCCAAGGAAACCCCGCTGACCCGGGCCGACGAGAAAGCGATAGTATCACAGCTCTCCGACGACGTTTATATCACTATCGACCTCGATGTGTTCGATCCGTCTATCATGGCCGCTGTGGGCACACCGGAGCCCGGCGGCATGGGCTGGTACGAGGTCATTCGATTGCTCAAACTTGTCGCAAAAGAGAAACGCATCGTCGGCTTCGATGTCATGGAGCTGGCCCCGCGCGAAGGGCCGATCGCCTGCACCTACCTTGCCGCCAAGTTGACTTATAAGCTCATCGGGCTATCGCTCATAGATTAAACAGCGGCGCCGATTGATCTCCGACAATAATCCCGACACCTGCTTCATACAGATACTATGTTATGATAATGAGAGCATTCCACTCTAATTGCGAGGACAACTATTGGGCAAGTCTTTTCGAATAGGTAAAATCTTCGGAATCCCCGTGATGGTGGATTTCAGCTGGTTCCTTGGCTTCATCCTCTTTGCCGTACTGCTGTCCACCTCATTCCTGCCCGGCGCCTATCCCGATTGGGACGCATTCCATCACTGGACAATCGGGGTTACTATCGTACTGCTGCTGTTCGGATCGGTATTGGTGCATGAACTGTCACACTCGATTGTGAGCAGGAAGAAGGGCATCCCGGTAAAAAGCATCACGCTTTTCATATTCGGGGGAGTAGCGCAAATTGATAAAGAGGCGGCACAGCCAAAAACAGAACTGTTGATCTCCATCGCCGGCCCCGTAAGCAGCCTGCTGCTGGCCGGGATATTCTACGGCATCGCATACCTGTGCAACGGCTGGAATGATTATCTGTTTGCGCTGACGGGGTACCTGTCCTTCGTGAACCTGATCCTGGCCGCGTTTAACATGATCCCCGGCTTCCCGCTCGACGGCGGCCGCGTACTGCGCGCCGTGATATGGATGACTACGGGCAACTACTCCCGGGCCACCAGGATAGCGACAACCGCAGGCAGCGCGATATCGATAGCTATGATCGCGGCCGGAGTGCTGATATTTTTCCTGTGGGGATACTTTTCAGGTATATGGCTTATTTTCATAGGATTCCTTTTGAACAGCGCGGCCCGGGCCAATTACCAGCAGACAGCGCTGCGCGAGAACCTCAAAGGATACACCGCTCAGGACGTAATTATACGGGACGCACCCCATCTTGCCCGCTACGTAAACCTCATGGACCTCGTCGAAGGGGCATTTGTCAGATCGCCGCACAATCTTTATCTGGTAACGGACGGCGACGAGGTGGCCGGGATACTCACTTTATGGCAGATAAGAAAAGTGCCGCAGAGACAATGGAGTCTCACCACCGTCGCGAACATAATGACGCCGGTGGAGCAGATGCAAACGGTCCGCCCGACGGACGAAGCGTCTTCGGTACTTGAGAAGTTCGCCAGGAGCCAGGATGAAGCCCTGGCAGTTTCAATCGACGGTAAGGTCGCAGGGATAATCACAAGGCAAGGCCTGTTCGATTTCGCCCGGCGTCTGCAGATTCTAAAAGGCTAGCATTAATTCTTTTATGGAATTTTGCCTGAGACTGTTATCCTGGCCGTCTCAGGTTTATAATATCCGATATGGGAACACAGGTGGATATCCGGAAGATGAAATCTATTGTTACCAAGAATGTCGACGCTCAGAGCGGCAAGCTTATCGCTCTGAGTAAAAAGATTCACGACAACCCTGAGACCGGCTTCAACGAGGTCAAGGCCGCGAAGTGGCTATGCGAATATCTTGAGACGAACGGTTTCAAGGTCGAGCACGGCATCTGCCGGCTGCCTACCGCCTTCCGCGCCACATACGGCAAGGGTAAACCAGCGATAGCGCTAATGGCGGAATACGACGCGCTGCCCGAGATAGGTCACGCCTGCGGGCACAACATCATCTGCACAGTGGCGGTCGGCGCCGCCGTCGCCGCCAAAGAGGCCGTCGATAGGTACAGCGGCAGAGTGATCGTCATAGGAACGCCTGCGGAGGAGATGTTCGGCGGCAAAATTATCATGGCAGAACGCGGTGCGTTCAAAGATATCGATATCGCTATGATCGTTCACCCCTCCTCCCACAACCTCTCCAGCGCACGGGCGCTTGCCTGTGTCACACTGGAGGTCGAATTCTTCGGCAAAGCAGCCCACGCCGCCGCACGGCCAGAGGAAGGCATCAACGCCCTCGAGTCCATGATACTGTCATTCAACGGCATAAACTCGCTGCGCCAGCACATCAGGGAACGGGCGCGCGTACACGGCATAATCACCAAGGGCGGCGATGCGCCGAACGTCGTGCCGGATCACACGGCTGGCATCTTCCTCGTGCGCGCCATAGACGAGGCCTATATTGAAGAACTGAAGGGCAAGGTGCTCAAATGCTTCCAGGCCGCCGCCAAGGCCACGGGGGCCAGGCTCAAATACGCCTGGAAGGATTACTATTCACCGATTTTAGTCAACACGACGCTGGCCGGCGTTATGGCCGCCAACATGCGCGCCGTCGGCCGCGACCCGGAGCCGATTCCTGAAAAGGCCTCCGGCTCAAGCGATGTCGGGAACGTGAGCGCGGTGGTGCCGACGATACACCCTGAAGTTGCGATTGTACCACGCAACATAGGGCTCCATTCTCCCGAGTTCCGCGACGCGGCTGTTTCAGCCGAAGGCAACCGCGGGCTGCTGGACGGGGCTAAGGCTATGGGGATGACAGCCGTCGACCTGCTGGCGGATAAGAAGCTTGTTGCGAATATCAAAAAGGAATTCACCAGTGCCGGATAATATCTACATAGGAATAGATGTGGGCTCGGTGAGCACTAAGTTCGCTGTCCTTAACGACAAAGACGAACTGGTTACCTCTCTATATCTTCGCACCGAGGGCCAGCCCATTGTATCGATACAGCGCGGCCTCAAAGAGCTGTCGACCGCCGTCTCAAGCGACATGCGAATCGCAGGCGTAGCTACGACCGGCAGCGCGCGCTACCTGGCCGGAGTGCTGGTGAACGCCGACCTGGTGAAAAACGAGATCTCGTGCCAGGCCGCGGCGGCACTACACTTTATCCCGGACGCAGCGACGGTGATCGAGATCGGCGGGCAGGATTCCAAGATAATCATAATCAGGGACGGTGCCGTCGCCGATATGGGGATGAACACGGTTTGCGCCGCCGGCACGGGGAGCTTCCTGGATCAGCAGGCGCAGCGCATGAACATGCAAATCGAAGATTTCGGCGCAGAGGCGCTTAAGAGCACAAGGCCGGTACAGATAGCCGGAAGATGCGCCGTTTTCGCCGAGACGGACATGATACACAAGCAGCAAATGGGCCACAGGCGACCCGATATCATAAAAGGCCTTTGCCGGGCGCTGGCGCGAAATTATTTAAGTAATATAGCGACAGGTAAGGAAATCAGGACCCCTGTAGTATTCCAGGGGGGCGTAGCCTTGAACCGGGGCATGATAACAGCCATCGAGGAAGCGCTAGATATGTCCGTGGTCGTGCCGCCTTACCCCGGCATCACCGGGGCCATCGGCGCGGCGCTTGTTGTACATGAAGAATTCAAGTCGAGGGATATAACGACTTCTTTTAACGGGTTCGACATCGCAGATGCCGCTCTAAGCGCTTCATCTTTTGAGTGCAGTAGATGCGACTCCCTGTGTGAGATATCGCAGGTGCTCCGCGACGACAAGGTCATAGCCAGATGGGGCGGTCAATGCGACATATGGGAAGAAGAGGATAGAAATATATGAAAATCGCTCTGGATGCCATGGGGAGTGAACATTCCCCCACCGCCGAAGTTGAGGGCGCGATAGCCGCCGCCAGAGAACATTCGATCGAGATTGTACTTGTGGGCAAAAAGGAAGTGATCGAGGCGGAGTTGAAGAAACACAGCTACAATCTCCCAATCGTCGAAGCGAATCAGGTAATCGAGATGAAAGATAACCCCAGCGAGGTTATGCGGGATAAACGCGATTCATCCATATCGGTCGGCATGAGACTGCTTAAGAACAAAGAGGTTGACGCCTTCGTATCGGCGGGTAACACCGGAGCTGTAGCTACCGCCGCCACGTTGATACTCGGGCGCATCGAAGGGATAGAGCGCCCCGCATTGAGCATCTTCATCACACTGCCATCAAGCCCTATCCTTCTCCTCGATGTCGGCGCCAACGCAAATTGTAAGCCTAGCTACCTGGTACAGTTCGCTCAGATGGGCAGCGTGTATATGGAGAAGATTTTCGGGGTGGAAAAGCCCAGGGTGGGATTGCTCTCAAACGGGGAGGAGGATATCAAGGGAAACAGCATTGTATGCGAAGCGAATAAGTTGCTTCGGGCCACAAATTTGAACTTCGTCGGCAATATCGAAGGAAACAACCTTCCATACAACAGAACGGATGTAGTTGTCACCGACGGATTCACCGGCAATATATTAATCAAGGTGGGCGAAGGCATAGGCTCTGTCATTGTTCAGGCGGTCAAGCAGGCGCTATCAAGCCGGCCTTATTTAAAGATTGTCGCACTCATATTAAAACCCGCCCTTAAAAACGCCTTCAACTCGGTTGATTACTCCGAATACGGCGGGGCTCCCCTTCTCGGCGTGAACGGGAATGTCATTATCGGACACGGTCGCAGCAATGCCAAGGCTATCGGCAGCGCCCTGTTTATCGCCAAGCGGGCCGTGGAACAGGACATAGTCGATGCGATTAGAAAGGGAATAACTTAAAGGAAGGATACAGCTATGACGAAACCGGTTCATATCGACGACAGCAATTTTGACGAGACGGTTATTAAATCTAAAACGCCGGTGCTTGTAGATTTCTGGGCGCCGTGGTGCGGCCCGTGCAAGGCGGTGGCCCCCATTCTAGACGAGCTGGCCAAAGATTATAACGAAAAGATAGTGATTGCCAAGCTGAACGTTGACGAGGCCCCTCAAAATGCGAGCAAATACGGCGTCTCCGCTATTCCGACCATGCTCATCTTCAAGAACGGAGAGCCGGTGCAGTCGATGGTCGGATATAAGCCGAAAGCCGAGCTAAAAAAGGTAATCGACGAAGTTATATAAAATACAGGCTCCTCTACGTTCAATGACGATGAATACAAACTACGATGTGTTAATAATCGGCGGGGGCCCCGCGGGTCTGAGCGCAGGTATATATGCTGCCCGTGCCAGACTGCGAACCATGTTAATAGAGAAGGCGATGTTCGGCGGGCTCATCGCTAGCGCTGAGCTGGTGGAGAACTATCCCGGATTCCCCGAGGGTATATCCGGTTTCGACATAGGAGAGCGGATGTACCAGCAGGCATCGAAGTTCGGCCTTGAAACGCTGTCCGCCGAAGTCACCAGCGTCGACCTGCTGAATGACCCTAAGAACATAAAAACGACGGAAGGCGATCTCTCCGCAAGAGCTGTTATCATCGCAAGCGGCGCCGAGCGAAAGTGGCTCGGAGTCCCGGGGGAGGATATCTTCGCTAACCGGGGTGTTTCATATTGCGCCACCTGCGACGGAGCGTTGTTCAAAGACCGCGTCGTCGCTGTGGTGGGAGGAGGCGACGCGGCGGTAGAAGAAGCCGTTTTCCTCACCAGGTTCGCATCAAAGGTATTTATCATTCACCGTCGCAATCAGTTGCGCGCTTCCAAGACGGCGCAGGAGAGGGCTCTTTCCCATAAAAAAATCGAGCCGGTATGGGATACGGTTGTTGAAGAGATCAAAGGAAGCGATAAGGTATCCCAATTGTTAGTACGAAATGTTAAGACGGGAGGAACGAAAGAAATTGCCGTGGACGGCGTTTTCGTTTATGTAGGCCAGGTTCCCAACACCGGTTACTTAAAAGAACAAATCCCGATGGATAAAGAGGGATTTATCATCACAGACGAACGAATGGAGACACAGGTGAAGGGCGTGTTTGCGGCGGGCGACATTCGCAAGAATTCATCGCGACAGGTCATCACCGCCGCCGGCGACGGAGCTACCGCGGCGATATCCGCGGAGAAATTTTTAAGTTCTTAAGACTATGATGAAGAAATATGATTGCTATTTATCCTCTATCCCCAAGTCTTTGATGTAATCTATAGCATCCTGTATCGTCTTGATGTTCTCGGCATCCTTGTCCGGTATCCTTATCTGCTTGCTACCGTCGCTGAATTCCTCCTCCATAGCCATAATCAACTCAACCAGATCCAGCGAATCCGCATTCAAATCGTCGACGAAAGAAGCCTTAGGCACTACCTGATCTTCCTCGACTCCTAATTGCTCAACTACGATTTTTTTCAGTCTCTCTAGGACTGTGGCCACTGTATCACCTCCTCTTTTTTCCCGACTGGGCGCTTACGGTTCCCAAAACCCCGTTTATGAACTTCGGCGTGTTATCTCCGCCAAACATCTTGGCGAGCTCCACCGCCTCATTTATTACAACCTTGACTGGTACTTTATTATTAAACAAAATTTCGAAGATGGCAAGCCTTAATATGTTTCTATCTATAAGAGCCATCTGCGCCACTGGCCAAGCCGGGGCATACCGCTCTATTACCTTGTCAATCTCCTCCTCATTCCCCAGAACTCCCTCCACCAGATCATTCGTAAACGCGACTGATTCCTCTTCGAGCGTATCTTCTTCCGCCTGCCGTCCCAGCACCTCAGCCTGATCATGTCCGACAGAGTCTATTTCAAATAGCGCTTGAAGCGCCCTAACCCTTGCCTTCCTCCTTGTTCCCAATTCATTTCACCTTCGCCGAAGCTAACAAATAAACTAAATCAAGGCAAGACAAGTAAACCTTCACTCAAAAACTGGGGGCTTTCCAGAATCCACGCCAACTCTCAGCTCGATTGTTTGATTAGTTACACAAAAATGTGCTGAATCTAAAAACAACCTAGAGCTTCATGCCCTTTACCGAGCTTACATCCCCGACGTTAACAGTACGCGCATCCTTGCTGATGCGCTTAATAAGACCGGTCAACACTTGACCGGGCCCGATTTCGACGAAAGTACCCACACCATCCTTGACCATACACTCAACGCTCTTCTGCCACTGTACGCAGTTGGCTATTTGGTCCAGGAGTTCCTGCTTAATCTCTTCGGCGGTAGCTACGGGCTTAGCAGTGCTGTTAACGACAATCGGTACAATAGGATCATTGAATCTGACATCGGTTATGGCTTTCGCCATGCCTTCAACAGCCGGCTCCATGAGGTGAGAATGGAACGCGCCGCTCACATTAAGGGGCTTGCTGTACCGAGCTCCCATCGACAAAGAAAGGTCAATAGAACGCACCATAGACTCACGCGAACCGCTGATGACTATCTGGCCCGGCGAGTTAATATTAGAAATCTTGGCCCCGGTTTCCTGACATACCGCTTCAACGGCGACCTCGTCCAGCCCGATGATGGCAACCATGCCCCCGGGCGCTATCTGCCCCGCATGCTGCATCAGACTGCCCCTCTCTCGAGTAAGGCGCACGGCATCAGCAAAATCCAGCACGCCGGCCGCAACCAGCGCTGTATATTCACCAAGGCTGTGCCCCGCCACATATGCAGGACGCACCAGCTCTCCATATATCTCGGCGGCCGCCCGCAAACATGCTATACTCATGGTTAGTATTGCCGGCTGGGCGTTAACCGTCTGGCACAGCTCCTGCTCGGGGCCCTCAAAACAAAGCCGGGAAAGGTGCATGCCCAATGCTTCATCCGCCTCCTCAAACACCTTCCGCGTCGAACTGAACGCATCATACAGATCCCGCCCCATGCCCACTTTCTGTGAGCCCTGACCGGGGAAAACGTAAGCGTGATTACCTGTCTGATTTACCGTATCGTTCATAGACTTAATCCGCCAGCTTTATTCCTTTTTCTTTGTCTTTATTTTAATCACTTCCCTGCCGCCATATGTTCCACAGGTAAGGCAAACGTGATGGGCCCTCTTGGGGCTGTGGCACTGGGGGCAAGAATCGATAGCGGTCGCCTTTAACGCAAGATGAGAGCGCCTGCGACCCTGTTTTGATTTTGGAGTTTTGTGTTTCGGTAATGGAACCATTTTACAACCTATCCTTTACTAGACTCGACAGCATAGCCATGCGAGGATCGATCTCTTTTACACAGCCACAGGTCTCGAGATTAAGATTTCTGCCGCACTGAGGGCACAAACCGGCGCAATCCTCGCGACACAATGGCTTCATCGGCTCGGACAGAAGCGTGTACTGACGCGCCACCTCGCTCAAATCTATCTGCCGATATTCATCAATAATGAAGTCCCCCTCCTCACACTGCGACAGGAATTCCTCTGCGAAATCAATATAAAGCTCCTGATCGAAGCCGCAGAGGCATCTGCTGCAGACCACCTCAACCATAGTTGTGAGAGCGCCTCTCACAAGTAACCCTTTATCAGTACGGATAAGAACAACTTCTCCTTTATAAGGGAAGTTCTCCTCACCATCCACTTTGTAGCTGCGCGTGGAGCCGATATGCTCCTGCAGCAGCTGCGATACATTGATTATCATGGCCCATTTACTTACGAATATTAAAGTTTGCTAATTATAGGTATATTGCAACAATCTGTCAAGGTGCACTCAGCGTTGCATCTAAACCTACCTTATGCTACCATATATTGCCGCTAAGTTTCAAGTTAGAGAACGAGTCAAATGCCTCAGATAAGATTCATCGATGTCACCAACCGGGACGCCGTCCAGGCCTCCCGCATCATCATGGCCAAGCTTCAGAAGACCATGCTCAATCTCTATCTCTCCGAGATGGGAATATATCAATCAGAGTTCTCCTTCCCCACGGTAAAACACGAGCGTAACTATATTCAGGGGAACCTGGGGCTGAAGGAGGAAGGCATCTTTCACGACCTTGTGTTGGAGGGATGGTGCCGCGCCATGGTCTCCGATGTTGAGGCATCTCTCGCCACGGGTGTCAAAGACCTCAACGTCTCCATCTCAACCTCCGATCAGATGATACTGCATAAATTCCACGGCAAGCTCGACCGCGATTCCGTGATCCGTGAAATGGTCGATGCCGTACAATGCGCACGCGGACACGGCGTCAGCACCATCGGGGTGAACGCGGAGGACGCGTCCCGCACCGACATCTCATATCTCATCGAGTTCGCACTGGCGGCAAGGGAGGCCGGCGCCGACCGTGTCAGGTACTGCGACACGCTGGGATATGACACGCCGGCGACAATCCAGGATCGCATCGGGAAACTTGCCGATAAGGCCGGGATGCCCATCGAGCTGCACTGCCACAACGACCTCGGCATGGCGGTGGCCAACGCGGTCTCGGGCGCGACGGCGGCCATAGACGGCGGAGTGGACGCCTATATCAATACGTCGGTGAACGGCGTGGGCGAGCGGGCCGGGCAGACTGACCTGGTAAGCTGCATACTGGCGCTCAAGTTCGGCAGGGACATGCAGCGGTACGCCATCGGCGACGTTCTGGATTTCAGGATGGCCGATAAGCTGGCCAAATACGTTTCGTACGCATTCGGTATCCCGATACCGATAAACCAGCCCGGCGTGGGCGCCAACATCTTCGCACACGAGGCCGGTATCCACGCCGACGGCGCGCTGAAAGATCGGCGCAACTACGAGCTTTTCGACCATGAGATACTCGGGCGCGGGGAGGACACGCGCATCCCTACGGGGAGGGTAATCACAACCGGCGAGTTCGGCGGCGTCGCGGGGTTCAGGCATGTCTACGAAAAGATAGGCGTAACATTCGCCGATAACGAGAGCGCCAAACAGATACTGGAGCTGGTGCAGTTCGCCAGCGCTCACACCCAGAAGCCGCTGACCGACGACGAGCTGCGCTTCATAGCCAGATATCCCGAGCAGGTGCGCAAGATACTGACCGTGACGCCCTAAAGCAGCTTTATCGAGTAACATATGTTTTGACTTATTGCGCCGTTTACCAAAAACATCCAGACTTGCGCACTTTTGCTAAAACCCACTACAATATACGCTATCAGCCATAAAGGAGTGAGCCATTGGACTATTTCCTAACTGAACAGCAGCAGCTAATAAGGGAGCTGGCCCGCAGGGTGGCCGAGGAAAGGATATTGCCGGTACGGGCGGAACTGGACGAAAAAGAGGAGTTCCCCTGGGCGATAGTTAAAGATATAGCCGCCAGCGACCTGTTCAGGGTTTTCATCCCGGCGGAATACGAAGGGCTTGGCGAGCAGGCCGTGGGCCTGTGCATCGCAGTCGAGGAGCTGAGCCGCGCCTGCTGCGGCGTAGCGCTGACCTATGCCGCGGACGCGCTGGGATCGATACCGATATTCCTTTACGGTAACGAGGAGCAGAAACGCAAATACCTGCCGGAGGTCGCCGGCGGCAATAAGCTCACCGCCTTCGCGCTGACCGAGTCCAGCGCCGGCAGCGATGCCAGCAGGATAAAGACGACCGCCGTCCTCGACGGCAATGATTATGTCATCAACGGCACCAAGCAGTTCATCACCAACGGCGGCGAGGCCGAGATATATACGATAATCGCTTTAACCGACCCGACAAGGGGACCGCGCGGCGCGAGCGCGTTCCTCGTCGATAAGGACACCCCCGGATTCACCTTTGGCAAGAAGGAAAAGAAGATGGGCATACGCTGCTCCGCGACGAGGGAACTCGTTTTCCATAATTGCCGCGTGCCTAAGGAAAACCTTCTGGGCAAAGATGGGCAGGGTTTCATCGTTGCCATGAAGACTCTTGATTTGTCCCGCCCCGGCGTGGCAGCGCTGGCGGTAGGCCTGGCGCAGGGAGCGCTCGAGGCCGCCGTCAATTCCGCCAAAACGCGCGAGCAGTTCGATCACCCGGTATCCTCCATCCAGGCCGTGCAGCACATACTGGCCAATATGGCCATGGACGTAGAGGCCGGACGGGCGCTGATGTACGCTACCGCCAAGACCATCGACAGCGGCGTCAAGAACTACTCCGAGGAAGGCGCCATGGCCAAGGTTTTCTGCACCGACATGGCCATGCGCGTGACCACCGATGCCGTGCAGGTGTGCGGCGGCGCGGGCTACATGCGCGATTACCCCGTGGAGAAGATGATGCGCGACGCCAAGATCAACCAGATATATGAGGGCACGAACCAGGTGCTGCGCAACGTCATCGCCATGGAGCTTCTTAAGAGGAAAGCGCTGCGCAAATGAATATCGTCGTCTGCATCAAGCAGGTGCCCGGCACCACCGATATAAAGATCGACCCCAACACCAACACCCTCGTCCGCGAGGGCGTGCAGAGCATCATCAACCCCTTCGACTGTTACGCCATCGAGGAGGGCGTGCGACTGCGCGAGAAGCACGGCGGCAAGGTGACGGTTATCACGATGGGCCCGCCCCAGGCGGACGCCGCGCTCAGGGAAGCGATATCGCTGGGCGCAGACGAAGCGGTGCTGGTGAGCGACCGTGCCTTCGCCGGTTCCGATACGTGGGCCACATCGTATGTGATTTCCAAAGCGATTCAAAAAACAGGCGCGTTCGACCTGATAATCTGCGGCAAGCAGACGCTGGACGGCGACACCGGCCAGGTGGGCCCCGGCATCGCGGAGAGTCTGAAGATACCGTTCATCGCATACGTCAGTAAGATAGAGGAGATCGACGGCGGGCACATGCGCGTCAAGCGCATGATAGAAGAAGGACACGAAACGATCGAGGCGAGCCTACCCGCGGTTATCACCGTATCGAAAGAGATAAACGTGCCCCGCCTGCCGTCGATACGCGGCACGATGAAATCCAAGAGCGCCAAGATTCCTGTGTGGAGCGCAGCGGACATCGGAGCCGAGGCCGATAAAGCGGGTCTTAACGGCTCGCCGACGCGCGTGGTCAAGATATTCTTCCCCAAGCGCGAGCGCAAGAGCGAGATGCTCGCCGGCAGCTGCGAAGAGCAGGCGGACCAGCTTATCAAGAAGCTGGAGGGGATAATATGAGCCTGGCGATCTGCAAACACCACCTGATCGATCTGGGCTACAACCCCAACAGTCCCCGGATACCATCCCAGATGAAAACTAAGTGCGAGATCGAAGGCTGTGACAACAGCGCCCAGTTTATAGTGGAAGAAGATGAAACAGAGGACGAGGGTGAGGTCAAGTAATGTCATCATCCGACTCGGTCCACGCAACTAAAGAAAGAGGTACAGGAGAAATTCTCCTGACAGGGGAATTGGGGGTGTCCCCCAACTCCTAAAGTCCCCCAAGAGTGGGGGATATAGGGGGTTGATAAAAGGAATCTCATGTCCATAATCATCAATCAAGACAAATGCACACAGTGCGGGGCCTGCGAGACGGCCTGCCCCTTCGGCCTCATCAGCCTCGTAGATGACAAGGTGGTCATAGCCGACGGCTGCAACCTCTGCGGCGCATGCATCGACGCCTGCCCCTGCGACGCACTGGCCATGGAGAGCGTGAAGCAGGAAAAGGCGGAGGGCCACAGCGGCGTCTGGGTCTTCGCCGAGCAGCGCGGCGGAAAGCTGAAGGGCGTCTCCTACGAGCTGGTATCGGAGGGGCGCAAGCTGGCCGACAAGCTGGGTGCCGAGCTGGCCGCCGTGTGCATCGGGCACAACGTCGGCGATATCGACAGCCTCATTTCATACGGAGCCGACAAGGTTTATGCCATCGACGATGCGGCGCTGGCCGACCATCAGGAGGATTACTACACCGCGGCGCTCGTCGACCTGATAAACAAACACAAGCCTGAGATTCTGCTCGCCGGTGCGACCGCATTGGGACGCTCGTTCATCCCCCGCGTGGCTTCGATCTTATACACAGGTCTTACAGCCGACTGCACCGGCCTAGACATCGACCCTGAGACCAAACTCCTGCTTCAGACGCGCCCAACATTCGGCGGAAATGTGATGGCGACGATTATATGTCAGGCGAAACGCCCGCAGATGTCCACGGTGCGTCCCCATGTCTTCAAGATGTCCGCCCCCGACGGTTTGCGCAAGGGCCAGATAGTAAAGATCGATTTCAAGAAGGAATCCGTTACGGCTCGAACAAAGCTGCTCGATTTCGTCGAAGACCTCAGCGAGAAGATAAAGATCGACGACGCAGAAATCATCGTGTCCGGCGGCCGCGGCCTGGGCGACCCCAAGAATTTCGCCCTGATCGAGGAGCTGGCCGGTATGCTCGGCGCGGCGGTGGGCTCGTCGCGCCCGCCCGTGGACGAGGGCTGGATACCATACTCGCACCAGGTGGGCCAGACCGGCAAGACGGTTTGCCCCAAGGTTTACATCGCCTGCGGCATCTCCGGCGCGGTGCAACACCTTGCCGGCATGCAGACATCGGATGTCATCATCGCCATCAACCAGGACCCCAACGCCCCCATATTCGAGGTGGCCACCTACGGCCTCGTCGGCGACCTGTTCGAGATAGTGCCCGTGCTTACCAAGAAGCTGAAGCAGGCGCGGGGACAGTAAACGCCTTGCGAGCTTGAAGCATACAAGAGTTTTTGAAAGTGAGATGGTATTATGTCAGTAATCTGCCCTTCATGTGGTAAGTGGTATGCAGACGATAGAGTCCCCGGTCAGTGCATTAAATGCGGGAAGGCGATTAAAACTCCGCCTGCAAAATAGAGCGTGACAAGAGAATTCAAACGTGGACTCCGGTTTTCACCGGAGTGACGATAGGCGGGGGAACGATGGAGTAGTGTTATTCCTCCGTCATTCCGGCGCAGGCCGGAATCCACAGCTATTTACCGAATACAAATGAGCAAACGACCAGCGGTATACATTCTCGCTAGCCGCAAGCACGGCACATTATACGTCGGCGTCACATCAGACCTCATAAAGCGTATCTGGGAACACAAGAATAATGCCGCCGAGGGCTTCACAAAGCGTTATGAAGTTCATATGCTGGTCTGGTATGAGCAACATGAAACAATGGAGTCAGCAATTACCCGAGAGAAAGCCATTAAGGAATGGAAGCGGAATTGGAAGGTGAAAATGATAGAACTCTCCAATCCTGAATGGAACGACCTGTATGATAGATTGCTGTAACTGGAGAGGCGTTTCGTCATTCCGGCGCAGGCCGGAATCCATAACATTTTACTCGACGCTCTTAGATTCCTTCATTATCAAAACGTGATAAAATTATAGTCGCTATGAACGAAATCACACTAACCCCGATCGGCGTGGTGCGCAACGAGATCAAGAAGACCGGCTTCCACGAGCACCAGAACATCGTCTCCGAGATAGAGATCGACGCGAAGTGGACCGAGCTGCTGGACGGCATCGAGGAGTTCTCTCACATCATCGTGCTTTTCTGGATGCACAAGGTATCGCCGAACACCCCGCCGCCCGTCAAGGTCCACCCCCGCGGCCGCGCCGACCTGCCGCTGGTAGGCACCTTCGCCACCCGCTCCCCACACCGCCCCAACTCCATAGGCATCACCATCGTCAAACTGCTGGAGCGACGCGGCAACGTGCTCAGGGTGCAGGGGCTGGACGCAATCGACGGCACGCCCGTGATAGACATCAAGTCGTACATGATCCCGAAGATCGCCCGAAATGAGTTAAGGATGCCGGAATGGGTAGCAAAGCTGAGAAAACCTCCCAAGCCCTGAACGACATCTATAACCGACTGTTCGACCGCTACGGCCCGCAGCACTGGTGGCCCGGCGAGACACCATTCGAGGTCGTCATAGGCGCGATACTCACGCAGTCGACGGCCTGGAGCAATGTAGAGAAAGCAATCGCCAACCTCAAGACGGCGCGTGTCCTCGGCCCTGAATCGCTCCACTCAATACCGACTGGCGATCTAGCAATATTGATACGGCCGTCGGGCTACTACAACGCCAAGTCGACCAAGGTAAAAGCCTTCGTCGAGCGACTGCACGACAAATTCGATGGCAGCCTCGACCAATTGTTCGCACTCGACACCGCATCGTTGCGGCATGAGTTGCTGTCGATACACGGCATCGGGCCGGAGACCGCTGACTCGATACTGCTCTACGCCGCGTATCGCCCGGTATTCGTCATCGACGCATATACGAAGCGAATCATGGGTCGACTGGGGATTGCGTCAGCAAACGACAGCTATGAAACATACCGTCAGCTGTTCATGGATAACCTGAAACACGACGAGGGGTTCTTCAACGAGTACCACGCGCTGCTGGTGCGCCACGGCAAGGAGGTCTGCCGCAAGAAGCCGAAATGCAACGGCTGCTGCCTGGCGGCCCTGTCGAAAAATAAGTGTCTTTCCGCATAAGCGATTTCTTAATAGTAACAGGGAAGTCCAGAGGGATCGCCCTCTGGCGGTCCTTCCGCAATACGGAAGGATAGGGGTGTCCCCTAATTTAATAAATGTCCCCCAACGTATGGGGGACTAACAGGGGGTTCGGATATTGTTTCCCCCTTTCAAGGGGGACAGCAGGGGGTTGACCACACATTCTATTTTATATCTGCACGCGCTGAACGCCGTTTTCGCACAGCCTCCATCACATGCCAGTAAGCGAACACCAGCAGCCCCACGGCGATTACACTAAGGAAACTTATACTGCGATCTACCAGGGTGATGGACCACGCCTCCGCCCTGGCAAGGCCGGTTATCATCAGCAGCCCGGCCACCCCCGGCTCCACAAGCCCCAGACCGCCCGGCGTCAGGGGTATCGCCGTTATCAGGGCGTTGGCCAGTGACGCAAAGATGAACAGCGCTATGCCGACCTGCACGATATCGAACCCCAGTGCCTGAGCCACCAGGATCAGCCGTCCGGCCTCCAGCAGCCAGATGGCCACCGTGAGAAAGGTGAGCATGCGGAGCTGCCCGAAGCTGCTAAGGGCGCCCTGCTCGAACATGGTGTAGAAGATACTTATTTTCTTGGGCATAAGGTTAACAAGTTTGTGTCCGAACTTACCCATCCCGCCCAGAACCAGGATCATCCCCAGCAGCAGGACGATTCCGATGATAAGAACGGTCCCGAACACCTTCCAGTCATGACCGCCCGTAAGAAGCAGCCAGATGATAGAGACGACCGTTAATAAAACTATCACAAGAACATCGAGAAAGCGCTCTGAAAGCAGCGTGCCCACCGTCTTTGAGAAGCTGACCCCGGTGCGTTCTTTAAAGAGGTAAGCGCGATAGAAATCGCCCAGCCTCGCGTACAGCACGCAGTTGGCGAACCAGTTCATAAGCACCATCTGCGTCAGCGACGGTAGCGACGGCATGTCCACGCCCTGGTCTTTGCGCATCCCGGCATGATACAGAAGGTAACGCCACCTCAAAGCCCGGAGCGGGAAACTTAAATAATAGCAAATGAAGCCGAGTGCGAAATACCCCGGATTGCATCCTTTTATTTTATCCCACATCGCGGCAAAGTCGACATTAAGCTGAGTGAAAATGACCACTATCAGGCCGATTGCCAATACGAGAGATATCAGTGTGCGGAAATTAAAAAACCGCTTGCGCAGGAAGTTCTTCTCCTGAACCACGGCCGCTTTCTGCACGGAGGGATCTTTTATCCCGTTGTCCTCTGTCAACTGAACTCCTCCGCTTTCCTCAGCAGCGGGCGTTTCTGAGGTATGCCGCTGCGCCGCGGATATTTATCAGGGGTCGATTTCACTTTATCTACAACGACAAGCGCCCTGTCGGTGAGTTCCGGGAGGTCTATGCCGACGACCCGCCTCAGCCGTCCGCCCATCATCCGCAACGCCGCATCCGCCGCATCGACTTCGCCATGATCTTCCCGCTTCTTCATGGCGATTAACACGCCGCCGACGGCGCAGAAGGGCAGCGTCAACTCGGCAAGCACGGCCATCTTCGACACG
The DNA here is from genome assembly GCA_041649635.1 of Dehalococcoidia bacterium. NCBI lineage: Bacteria > Bacillati > Chloroflexota > Dehalococcoidia > Dehalococcoidia bacterium. Next base: position 26,089 of record JBAZMV010000008.1, on the reverse strand, counting down.
CCGCGTGCCAGCACCGCATCGAAGCGTTCGCGGTAACATTCATCGTGCGCCAGTTCCTCGGCGCGCCCGGTCACGATTTCTACGCCGTCGAGCTTAAGGACATCGACGAGGTAATTGAGAAACAGCGCCTTCTTCTGCACCGAATCGATAAGTGTCAAAGCGATCTCGGGATGTACAATCTTCAAGGCCATTCCCGGCAGCCCTGCGCCCGTACCAACATCGACGACCGTCGAGGGAATATCAGAAAATGCTGCGGAAACGGTTAGGGAATCGAGGAAGTGTTTGACCTGCACCTCGTCGTAATCGACTATAGCGGTGAGGTTCATCCTTCGGTTCCAATCGACAAGCTCATCATAATAGACCTGAAAGCGCTCTATCTGCCGCGGCGTAAGTGTTAATCCAAGGCGCTGCGCCCCTTCAACCAGCTTCTGCATTTTCAACATTATAGTACCAATCATCCCTATATGCACAGCCCCGCTTTCACATTCAATCGTAGATAAAGGGTACGGCTCGCCGTGCCTCTACGTTTATCCCGATGTAGGGGCGAACCCCTGTGTTCGCCCTTATCACCACCGAGATTGCCGCGTCGTCCTTCCTATAGCTTTATCAAGGAAGGACTTCTCGCAATGACAGCCTCTAGAAAGAGGTGCCCCGATTTATCGGGGCCGGGGGAACCGGGGGTGTCCCCCGGATTCTAATTATGTCCCCCAACGTATGGGGGACTACAGGGGGTTCGGATATTGTTTCCCCCTTTCAAGGGGGATTGTAGGGGGTAAACCACCCATTTCTCCATTCTGAAATTTGACCTGAACACCGCCAACGATTAAAATAATCACGGTCGACTTTCACATTTTGATTCAACAAGAGAGGAGCGAACAGTGATCGGGATAAAATCTTTTGGCGCTTATGTACCTGTTTACAGATTAAGCGAAGCCGAACTGGCCCGAGCCTGGGGAGGAAGAGGAGGCAAGGGAGAGAGGGCCGTGGCCAACTACGATGAGGACAGCATCACCATGGCGGTGGAGGCCGCCGTCGATTGTCTTGCCGGCTATGACCGCAAGATTGTCGACAGCCTGTTATTTGCATCCACCACGCCGCCGTATATCGAGAAGATGTCCGCCAGTATCGTGGCCGGGGCGGTGGATCTGGGCAATCAAGTCAATACCATGGATATAACCAGCTCGACCAGGGCGGGAACCGCGGCGCTCAAGGTCGCCTGCGAAGCGGTTAAGTCCGGCTCGGCGAAGAACGTTCTGGTAACCGCCGCCGACTGCCGCCTGGCGCCCCCGGCCTCCGAGTCCGAGCCGGTATTCGGCGACGGAGCCGCAGCCTTCATCATAAGTGATGAGGACGTTGCGGTGGAGTTTGTGGACAGCTACTCCATATCCAGCGATTTCATCGACGTATGGAAGAGAACCGAGGATGCCTACCTTCGCACGTGGGAAGACCGGTTCATCATAGAACACGGCTACACAGAGAAGATGATGTACGCCATAAAGGGGCTGCTCAAGAAAACCGGCATGAAGACCGGCGATTTCGCCAAGGTGGTGTTTTACGGGCCGGATGCGAGGAGCCACAGCAGATTCGCCAAGGCGCTCAAGCTTGAGGAGAGCCAGGTGCAGAACCCGCTGTACGGCGCCCTGGGCAACACCGGAGCCGCTCTCGCGCCCATGATGCTGATAGCGGCGCTCGAGGAGGCCAAGGCCGGCGATAAGATACTGCTGGCCAATTACGGCGACGGCGCGGACGCCATAGTCCTTCAGGTAACCGATAAGATAGCAAATATCAAGAACCGCAGGGGCGTCAAGAAACACCTCGAATCCAAGATGCCGATAGCGAGCTACGAGAAATACGTGCGCTTCCGCAACCTGATGCAGGGAGAGGCCGACCGCAGGCCGCAGTACATGAGCTCCCTGCCCATGATGTGGCGCGACCGCAACCAGGTGATACCGCTGCACGGCGGCAAATGCCGCAAGTGCGGCCAGCTGCAGTTCCCCATCCAGCGGATATGCGCATACTGCCAGTCCAAAGACGACTATGAAGAGGTAAGGATTTCCGATAAGAAGGGAATTGTATTTACGTTCAGCATGGACGAGCGTGCCGTAGAGGTCGATCCGCCCCGTGTATGGACCATCTGCGATCTGGATGGCGGAGGACGGTTCTACTGCCAGATGACCGACCGCGACACGTCGAAAGTCAACATCGACATGAAGGTGGAATTTACCTTCAGAAAAATCCACGATGGAGCCGGAGTGCACAACTACTTCTGGAAGAGCCGGCCGGTCAGGGTATCATAGGAGGAGATGACTTAAATGGCTGAGAGTATTAAAGATAAAGTAGCTATAATCGGAATGGGCTGCACCCAGTTCGGCGAACTGTGGAACAAGGACAGCTACGATCTGGTGATCGACTCCTCCTATGACGCGTTCAAGGACGCCAACGTCGAGCCGAAGGATATCGATGCGGCATGGGTCGGCACCATAATGGGATCGACGGCCACGCAGCTATCCGCCCCGCTGAAGCTGGATTACAAACCGGTCAGCAGGATGGAGAACGTGTGCGCCACCGGCATGGAGGCGCTCAGGGCGGCGGCCTTCGCGCTGATGGCAAAGGCATACGACGTGGTGCTGGCCGTAGGATATGAAAAACTGAAAGACACCGGATACGGCGGTCTGCCCATGGCGGTCCAGGCTTCGGGCAGCGAGAAGTGGCACCCCGTTATCGGCTCCGGCGACACGGCCCCGGCCAGGTACGCCATGGCCGCGACGCGCTACTTCCACAGGTTCGGACTGAGCCCGGAGGAGGGCAAGCGCACGCTGGCCAAGATATCGGTCAAGAGCCACTACAACGGCTCGCTGAACCCGCGCGCCCACCTGCGCATGAAGGTCACCGAGGAGCAGGTCATGAAGGCCCCGATGATCGCCTGGCCTTTGGGCCTGTTCGACGCCTGCGGCGTGACGGACGGCGGCTCGGCGGCGGTATTGTGCCGCGCCGAGGATGCCAAGAAGTTCAAGCCCGACGGCAATTACGTAACAATCAAGGCCTTCGGCCTCTCCACGGGCCCTGGCATGGGCAAGGTCAGGACCGACTACGACTACACACACTGGGAGGAGACGGTCAGGGCTTCCCAGCAGGCGTACAAGGACGCCGGCATCAAAGACCCGAAGAAAGAGATTGGCATGTGCGAGGTGCACGACTGCTTCTCCATCGCCGAGCTGATAACATACGAGGACCTGGGCATGTGCGAAAAGGGCAAGGCTAAACACGACATAGAGGCGGGCGAGCTGGCGCTGACCGGCGCGCACCCGTTCAACGTCGGCGGCGGCCTGAAGTCGTTCGGCCATCCCGTCGGCGCCAGCGGCATCCGCGAAGTGTTCGAGGGCTACCAGGAGATACTGGGCCTGGCCCAGCTTCCCGAGCGCCAGCTCAAGGATGTTAAGTTCGCATTAGGCCACAACCAGGGCGGCAACCCCGGCAGGTTCATCGCCAGCATCTGCATCATAGGCCAGCCGTAAACTCGATCGACGATATGCGAAGGGGGAGCCTCAACGGCTCCCCCTTTTTTTCTTTCATCGCATATAAAGGATTACGGCAAACATAGCCGCGCCTAGGTATAAATCATGTCGATATAGCAGTCGTCAGACGAGTACGCGGCCGATGTCCTTCTCCCTTTTTTAGAAAATATTTTGCAGGCTTTTCAGGGATTTTACCTTAATTTTTTACCTAAAGCCTAAACCCTTGATTTATTTATAAAAAAATGCTAAAAGAAGCTATCCCAAAAAAAATCGGAGGTGGATACATGGATATCAGGTCGAATGTATTCGAGAACGGCGGGAAATTGCCGGCAAAATGTGGGGCGATGGAGGGGAATCAATTTCCGGGCTTAGTCTGGAGGCAGGCTCCGGAGAAGACTAAAACCTTTGCTCTTACCGTGATTGACAAGAACTACGCGGCGAACAAAACCATCTCCGAGTGGGGTAACATAACCCTGCCCCCGAAGGAAAAACTTAAAGGGGGCGAGTACGCCCACTTCGTATTAATAAACATTCCGGGCACGGAAAGGTCCCTGAACAAAGAGACCGATTTCGGCACGATCCTGACCGGAACCGCGGCTGAATTCGGGCAGAAAGGCGACGTCTACGCCGGCCCGAACCCGCCGCCCGGCACAGGCGTGCATGATTATGAGTATAAAGTGTATGCGCTTGATACCGAACTGAAGCTCAAGCCGGGCGACACCCTGGCAGAGTTCCAAAAGGCGATATCAGGCCACGTGCTGGCGGAAGCGGCTATAACCGGCCGTTTCGGTTAAAACATCGGGTAACGCACGTTTAATTTCAGGAAGTCTTCAAGCCGCCGTCACACGGAGGCAATTAGTGCATTTTTAACCTTAATCACCTTCCGTATAAACAAATAAGGCCACGTCAAGTGGCCTTATTCATAGATAAAACATTCCCTGCCCTATTTGCCGATACGGAATACCTTGGTCTTACACTTGGGGCATGTCCCCTGGGTAGCTGGCCGACCGTTCTTCATCTTAATCGACCTGGGGTTGCTGATCTCTACCTTCTTTCGGCACTTCATACAATAAGCTTGCATTCATTCCTCCTACTATGAAGATGTCATGAGCCTACCACTTATGCGTCAATCTGTCAACAGGTACCATCAGAAGGTACTGTTTGCTTGGTTTGGATGATGAGGCACTTTAAGTTTATAATGCTTCTATCTCTAGCTACGGAGGTAGAAGCATGCGGGAAAAAGCAATCGGCGGTGTATTAAGTTTTGGAGTTAGTCTAATATTAATTTTTATTGATAAGATGGTGAGTAATATGCCTGATGCAGTGATATACGTATTGTTAGTGATCGCCCTAATACTTGTCTCGTGGGCAATTTATCAATATTTCAAAGATAGAAAAACAAATCAGGGTAATAACAAGGTCGTGACTGCCGAAAATTCTATACCAGCACTAAGAATTTTCGGCCAAGTTGAATCTATAGACTATGGTGATTACTATAGTGTGATGTTCGGTAACGTAAAAACTGAAGGCAACGCTAAAGTATTAGTGAAAGCTGGCTTTGGTACTACATCTGAATCATTACCTATTACTCAATTTAAGTTAGAAATAGCTGGGAAAGAAATTCCAACAGAGTTCCCGCCTAAAGAAGTTTCTAAAGGGAGTTCATGGGAAGGATTTTTTGAAGTTCCAAAAGAGCTACAGATTAAAGATATCGCCGCTCGTTTATTTGCTCGTGTTGGAGAGACTAGATATGATTCCGATGAATTTCCATTACCTTTTAAATCCATAGGAGAACCGAAGCCATGACACATAAACTAGAACACACTGAGCATGTTATCCGTCCTGAACACTCCATTCCTTATCAAGAGCCAATAACTACATGTAATGATAAGGGTATATGTCGGATTTCTCTCACTACAACTACTTTTGTGAGGTGTAAGTATTGCGGATCAAGGAATGTAGTTAAAAACGGCAGGAAGGGGCAAACACAGCTTTACCTATGCCGTGATTGCGGTCATACGTTCGTAGACAATGACGCTCTACCTGGAATGCGCTTCCCTTCAACTCAAATAGCATCGGCTATCAGCATGTTTTATGACGGGCTTTCTATAGATGCTATCCGTCGGCAACTTCAGAGTATGTACAACATCTACCCGTCGGATTCTACGGTTTATGAATGGATACTTAAATTCACCAAAGCGGCGGTAGAAGAAGCCGTAATATCGGATATTACCGTTGGCGACACATGGATAGCCGATGAAACTGTTCTCAAGATGGACGAAGGCAAAGACGTATGGTTTTGGGACATCATAGACGACAAAACCAGATTTCTACTAGCTTCTTACCTCTCATTAAATCGCACCACTGCCAGCGCAAAGATACTAATGGAGAGGGCAGCAGAGCGGGTGGGTAAATCTCCAAAGATAGTTATCACGGATAAGTTAGCAGCTTATTTGGATGGTATCGAGAAATCGTTCGGCTCTGAGACACAACACATACAGACGAAGGGTTTCAAAATCCAACCTAATACCAACCTTATTGAGCGTTTTCACGGCACTCTGAAAGCCCGCACGAAGGTCATGAGGGGTATGAGGAACAAAGAGACGGCAAAGCTTATTATGGACGGTTGGCTCGTGCATTATAACTTCTTTAGGCCGCATGAATCGTTAAATAACAAAACACCTGCGGAAGCGGCTAAATCGACGTTTCAATACAAGTCATGGAAGGATATAGTTCTCGGCTATCATGCTTTGATTGAGGTTTAAATGATGGATATTGCTATTTCTGCCACATGTTTCTTTATATTGGGGTTCGTTATGGGGTTAGATGCTTTATTTATCGTGAATAAAAAATCGAGTAACAAAGCCCATAATATACCCAAATACAGTTGTCAGAAAAAAGATGAGGTAAGCTGGTTCGATATAGTTCATAAAGGTAAGCGCAGATAGTACGCCGATGATGATGATCATAATAGTTCCTACACCGATAATAATTTCTCGCCGCATCTGTTTCGATGCTTTATGGAACGGTGCGACAACAGCTTCTACAACCTTAGTTAATTTATCGGGGTCTATTTCATTAATTGCAGAAACTATTGTCTGTAAGTTATTTTCCTTCTTACTTTGGTGTGATTTTAAAATAAGTTCTGTATCTTCTTTGGGCTTTATTTCATCCATTCTACGATTATATCACACAATGGAGGTAGTCTATGCATCAAACTAAACCGAACGGAACCCATCAGAACACACTTAATTCTCTGAATTTAATCGTCTGGAATTCAAGTGTTAGCTCCCGTCGACCGGTCGTATTTGTGTCGACCCTGCATTTTCTACCCGATTACAATGTCGAGCCCGCTACTAAGCCTTGAACCTCAGAACATAGCGTGTCCCGCGTGTACGGTTCAGTGTCAGTTTCCCGCCGAGCTGATCGACACCCAGCATCTTGACCAGGTGAAGGCCCAGCGTAGGCGTCGCGGACAGCTTGAAGCTCTTGGGCAGGCCGACTCCATTGTCATCGACTATCAGCATGTGTTCCTCGCCCTTCCTCTCTAGAGAGACTGACGCCTCGCACTTGTCGGCGCCGAACTGCGGCTTGTTATCCGGGAATGCGTGTTTGAACGCGTTGGTAACCAGCTCATTTACAACCATCCCGACGGCAACAGCGGTTTCTGGCTTCAAAGCGATCCCCGCGGCTTTAACGGAGCATGATATATCAGGAGATACCTCCAGCGACGTTCGCAGGTTGGAGACCAGCGCTCCGAGGTAATCCTGCACATCGATTAGCGATATGTTCGTCGATTGAGCCAGCCGTCCGTGGACGAGAGCCATCGTCCTGATCCTGTTCTCAAAGGCGGATACATATGCAGGCGTCATCACAGGCGCCGGCCTCCACATCGACTTCTCCGCCGTCCTACGCTGCATTTCCATGAGCGCGATAACGGCATTCAGGTTGTTACCGGCCTGGCGGTTGATACCCTGTAACAGAAATTCCTTTTCCCCGAGCGACGCCAGGACCATCTGCTCCGCCGTCCTGCGCTTGGTGATGTCCCTATCCACGTAAATCAGTCCCGCTGCCTTACCCGACGCATCACGCATCACGCTGCTGCTTACCTCGCAAAGATATCTGCCGCCGTCCCTGCGCAGCATGGTCATCTCAACGGGAGAGCCCGTTCCGGGGGCTTCGCCATCCGCCAGCCCCTCAGCAAACATGTCGCGGTCATTTTCTCCGACAAAGTCGAGCCTGCTCTTGCCGACGACCTCCGTCCTGTCGCCGTAGCCTGACATCTCCAGCCAGGCCTTGTTCACGTCGACGATCTTCCCCGTCATATCGGTCACCGCGACGGCCGCACCCGCGGCATCGAACACCATGCGCATCGTACACTCGCGCACGCTAAGCGACTCGCTATCCGCCTGCAGCTTCCTCTCGCCCGCACGCAGCGCATCGGTATCACGCTCCAGTTTCTCCCGGCCCGTACGCAGCACCACGGTCTCCTCCCTCAAATTCTCCTCGCGAACTCCAAGCGATTCTGTCTCCTCCTTCAGCTTATCGGACTCTTCGCGCAGCGCCTTCATTTCTTCCTGCAAATTCTCCCTGTCCGCGCGCAGCGCACCCCTGTCCTTCTTGATATTCTCCCTTTGCTCCCGCAGCTTCTCGTCGCTCGCCTGCAGCGTTTCCCTCTCGCAGAGCAATCTTTCCATGTCCTCACGTAGCGCCTCGCTATCAACACGCAACTTCTCCTCACCCGACCTGAGCGACTCGCTATCTTCTCTCAGCCTCTCCTCCCGCCCCTTCAGCGATTCCGACTCCGCACGCAGCGCCTCCTCCCGCGCCCTCAGCGCCTCGCTATCCGCGCGCAGCATCTCCTCGCGCGCCTTCAGTTCTTCGCCGCCGCGCCTCAGCTTATCATCCGCCTCTTTGCGCGCGGTTACATCGTAATGGAAAAGCTGGAACCGCACCTCGCCGCTCCACGGCACTTCCTTCCTGAACACCTCGATATTGCGAATGTGTCCGTCCTTGCCTATTATGTCTATCTCGTAGTTCGACGGGACCTGCTCGCCGCGCCTCTGCCTCTCCTCCCTGACACGATGCTCGGCATAGCACTCCGGAGTGTATTTCTCCTCCAGCGACGTCGCCTTGAGATCTTCATCGCTATCGAAGCCGTACATGTCGAGCAGGGCCCGATTGGCGTAGAGTATCTCGCCCTCGGCGGTGACCACGCAGAGCCCGAGGGGAGATTCATCGTGGCTGAGGCGGAAGTTCTCCTCGCTCTCCCGCAGCTCCTTCTGCGCCTGCTCGTTCACGGTCACGTCGACGATGTAGCCCGCCAGTATGTTCTTATCCCCATGTACGAAGGGAAATTTTATGGTGACATAGTTGCGCCCGTTCATGTACTTGTCCAGCGCCAGAACCTTGCCGTTGGCAAAGGCAACCCAGTCATCGGAGGTTATCTTCTCGGCGAACTCGGCAGGGAACAGCTCGCCTATGGTCTTGCCCACGATATCCAGGTTCGATATGTCCAGCATCTGCTGATAATTGTCGCTGGCCAGCAGTATGCGGCTCTCGGTCGGCGTCACCGACTTGATGTAGGCGTAGACCGGGGAGCGGCGCATGAATTGCGTGAACAGCTCGTTGGCGGCCCGCAGCGACTCTATCGAATCGGGATTAAACGTCCCTTCGTTCTCTATCGCCCTGTCGTTCTTCTTTGCTGCCATGATTGTCTCCTATTCCCAGGAGCGCCCGTCCGACATCATTCGTAAGGACAGGCGCCCGGCTTATTCATTGCTGTAATGTATTCCATTAGCTACAGCATTATAAGCTCAGTGTTAACCCGAATCAAGGCCTCCGCTAAACGTAATGTCGATCTATAAAAAGAGAATCTATGATGGATCCCCCTTTTCTATATACGTCGATGCGTAGGGGCATCCTTCCAACCAGCCTTGTCTTGGAAGGACCGTGCCCCTGCTACCGGCCTCCATCATTGCGACGCTCCTTGTTCGACCGGGATTACGACGGCTAATGGTGGCGGAAATGCGAATTAGATACTAAAATCGTGGCGGAAACGATAAAAAGCTATTGCAAATGCGGCTTTTATGGTAAAATAGGCGCAACGGGGGGCAGATGGTAAAAGAGCTTCACCGCGACATAAAACCGCTCGATCTCATGCTGCTGCGCGAGATGGCGCTGGATGCCACGCAGACGACGACCGATCTGGCTAAAAAGCTGGGCAGGAGCCGCTCCACCGTGCAGCACCGCCTGCAGGAGCTGCTCGATACAAAGGTGGTCAGGATAGTCCCGGTGCACAACCCGGTGGCCGCGGGCTATAAGATGGGCGTACTCTTCGGCCTCAAGGTGCTGCCGGACAGTGTCAAAGCGGTAGCTGAGGAGATGGCCTCCGTGCCCGAGGTGCGGAACGTGATAATCTTCGCCGGCCGCTACGACATCGTCATGGGTGCGGTCTTCTCCGATACCGATAGGCTCTCTGACTTCATGATGAACCGCCTCGGCGCCGTCGCGGGCGTGAGCGCCGTCGATACCATGATCGGGCTGAAGATGGTCAAGGCCTCGTTCAGCTTCATGACGCCGGACGAGCTTCCCAAGGACGGGATATCGATACCGGGCATGGACGCGCTGGACCTGATGATAATCCGCGAACTGCAGAGCGACCCGCAGCAGCCGCAGGCCGACATCGCCAGGAAGCTCGATGCCTCCGAGACCACAGTGCGCCGCAGGCTCAAGCGCCTGCTCGATGAGCGCATTATCAGGATCGTGGCCATCGCCGACCCCCGCGCCCTGGGCTACAACGTCCGCGCCATGATCGGCATGAAGACCATGCCCGGCATGCTCGACGCCGTGGCCGATAAGCTGGCTTCATACGCCAACGTGCACTACGCTATGTTGACCACCGGCCCCTACGACCTGATCGCCTGGGGCGTCTTCCGCAATACCGATGAGCTGTCCGGCTTCATCAGCGGCGAACTGGGCGCCGTCGACGGCATCGCCGGCTACGAGATCATGCTGACGCTCAAGGTGGTCAAAGACCTGCTGGGCTACCCGACGAAGAACCTGTGAAGTGATGACGGAAATAAGATACGAGATATATGACGATTAGATGACTGCGATAATAAAGCTGTAACAGCATCCAAATAAAAAATCAGGAGGTATCAAATGGCAGATCTACAGGATTACAGCGGCCCGTTCAAAAAGGACATCAAGCTGGAAGATTTCTCCAAGGAAGCCCTGATCCGGCTTTATCAGGCGGCGTGCCGGGACTACCTCGGCATCGACGGGTTATGGCTCGGCCTGATGCGAAAAACGTACGGAGACAAGCAGGCGTGGCAGTACCACATCGACGTATGGGAGGGCGGCACCAAGGGTGAGGTCATGCGCACCCGCGGCGCACTGAACATTGAAAAGGCCGACGTGGAAGCCGTGATGAAGTATGTGCAGACCAGCGCCTCGCTGGGAGGACTGTTCCATATCGACTGCGAGCTTTTCGACAAAGAGCACGGCCGATACACCATCACCAAGTGCCACGCGCTGGACTATTTTGAGAAGCACGGGGACATGGAGCTCCTGAAACAGGCCTGCGAACGGGTCTGCATACCCTACAACCAGCGCTCCGCCGACTGGTTCGACCCCAAGATAAAGTGGGTCCCGGTGAAGCTGCCGCCGCGCCAGAGCAAGGACGAGCCCGCCTGCGTCTGGGATATCTACCTGGAGAAATAAACGATGGTTCCGTAGGGGCGACCGGCCGGTCGCCCCTACACGGTGACCGACGTATGGTGATAAAGGGGGTTGATTCTCAATGAGGATGACGTGTACGGCCCTCACCCTGCACACCCTCTCCCTGCGGAGGGAGAGGGAAGATATTTTAAAGAAGAACACCCCCTATCCCCCTCTTCTAAAAAGAGGGGGAACTCGACGGGCACGGCGCGCCGTGCCCCTACCCGGTGACCAATGCGTGGGGATATGTCGAGAACGCCACGTCGTCCTGGGGGATGTGTTGTAGGGGCTTGATTAATCAAGCCCCTACGTGCGATAACCAAGATATGAGGTACAGGAGACTTTGTCTCCTGACGGGGTTATAGGGGTGTCCCCTAACTATTTTTTACATCCCACAAGACTGGGGGATACAGGGGGTTGAATATAGAGATTTGCCGCGTCGGTATATTCCGTAGGGGCGAACCCCTGTGTTCGCCCTATCTCGAAGTTAATCGGGGGTTAACGTCATGCCGCAATAACTCGATTAGATATCGTTAATATCGATCAACCGATCCATAACTGTAGGCCGGCGATATAAAAGGAGTTGACAATGAAAAGCCTGAATGGTGAGAAGATTCTGTTCACGGGGCTGACGGGCCAGATTGGCTTCCCTCTGGCTTTACATCTGGCCGGGGAGAATGAGGTCTGGGGCCTGGACATCTTCAGAGATGAAGACAAGAAAAAACAGCTGGAGCAGGCGGGAGTGAACACGCGCGTCATGGACCTGGCCAGGCCGGACTATGGGAACATGCCGGATGACTTCAGCTACGTGATCCACTTCGCCGTGTACCAGGAGGGAGGTCTGGACTTCGACGAAGCTCTTCGCGTCAATGCCGAGGGCACCGGCCTGCTGATGACGCACTGCCGCAAGGCAAAAGGGGTGCTCATCATGTCGAGCTGCGCGGTCTACGAGCTGCCGCAGGATCCCAATCACCCCGTCAGGGAGACGGACCCTCTTAACGGCCCGCAGGCGGCGCATTGTCCAACGTATGTCATATCGAAGACGGCGCAAGAGGCGGTGGCCAGGTTCGCCGCCCGACAACTGGGGCTGCCCACCACCATCGCCCGGATGAACGTGTACTACGGCGGTTACGGGGGCCTGCCGGCGTGGCAGTTTGAATGGATGAAAGCAGGCATGCCTGTGCCTGTTCAGCCGAACCGCGCTTCGCTGTGCAACCCGATCCACGAAGAGGATGTTCACAACCATGTCGGTGCGCTACTGGCGGCAGCCGGTGTCCCGGCGGTAATCGTCAATTGGGGCGGAGACGAGGCCGTGGATGTGCGGACCTATTGTTCCTACATGGCGGATATCGCGGGTTTGAAGGTTCAGTTCAAGGAGGCCCCGGACGACCCTCTTGCGGCCAGGACGGTGGTGGTTGATAACGCCCGGCGCAAGGAGATGGCGGGGGGATGCCGGGTCCAGTGGCGTGACGGCATGCGGCGCATGCTGGCCGCCAGGCACCCTGAGATCAAGCTGAAGGCATAGCTATAGGAAGAGGCCAGAGGATTTACTGAGCGACAGATTCCACATTCGCGGATGAATGTCATTATGGAGGGATATCGCATGAATACAGCGCATGGCTCAAGTCCGTCACAACCGAAGGTCTGCCTGGTCACCGGAGGCGCGGGGATGCTGGGGCGGGCCATCGTCTCCCAGCTACTGGATAAGGGCGCGAGCGTCCGCATCCTGGATATCGAAAAAGCGCAGAACGACCGCGCCGAGGTGATGGTTGGCGATGTCCGCGACGCCGCGGCCGTGAGAAAGGCCTGCGAAGGCGTGGACACGGTCTTCCATGCCGCCGCCGCCGTGTGGGACCCCAGGCTGCCGCGGGATATATACGAGAGCACCAACGTGACAGGCACAAAAATCATCATCGATACCTGCCTGCAGCTGGGGATACCCAGGCTTGTTTATACCAGCACCCTGGATGTAGTTCTGGACGGCGTGTGTGCCCATCGTCTTGCCGACGAATCCGCACCCTACCCCGCCCGCCCGGAGAATATGAACAGATACGCCTGGAGCAAGATGGTGGGGGAACTGGCCGTGCTCGCGGCCAACGGGCCGGCCCTGTCCACCTGCTCCCTTCGCGTTACCGGGATGTACGGCCCCGGCGATAAATATCACCTGCCCAACATCGTGAAGAACGCCAAACACGGCGTCAACATACGCCTGGGGGACGGCAAGGCATGTTTCAGCCACCTCTTCGCCGGCAACGCGGCCCACGCCCACATACTGGCCGCCGAGCACCTGTATCCCGGCTCTCCCGTAGCGGGCCAGTTTTACTTCATCACCGATCATGACACGGGGAATTTCTTCACCTTTATGAATCCGTTCCTGGAGGCGCTCGGCATACCCACACCTAAAATAGCCGTACCTTACCGACTGGCGTATGCCCTCGCATGGGTCATAGAGAAATTCAGTTCGAAGTCCAACCTGAACAGGTTTTCCGTGTACTGCACCTGTGTGGACGCCACCTTCGTGCACGACAAGGCGACGCGCGATTTCGGCTACCAGCCCATCTTCAGCGCCGATGAGGCCTTCAATATCACCCTGAACTGGCTGAAGACACAGGATTTCTAGAGACGCGATGTAGGGGCGAGGTCGCCTCGCCCCCGGGGATATGTTGTAGGGTGTTGATGCCGAGATTGCCGCGTCGTCCTTCCGCAATTCGGAAGGACTCCTCGCAATGACAGGCTGCAACAGAGGTGCCCCGATAAATCGGGGCCGGGGTCTTAGGGGTGTCCCCTAACTATTTTTTTACATCCCCCAAGATTGGGGGATACAGGGGGTTGATAAACCATCGCCATCCCGCCGCCGGTAAATCTGTGAGATAATAAAACAAAAAAACAGGGGCGTAAAGTTATGTGGTACCAGGAAGATTATATTCTCGACAATGTCATCGTTTCCGTGGAGCCGTACGTGGTCACAGAGGAGGAGATAATAGAGGTGGGCCGACGCTGGGACCCCCGCCCCTTCCACATCGACCCCGCGGCCGCGGCGCAGCTGCCCTTCGGCGGCGTCATCGCCTGCTCGGCGCACCTCTTCTGCATACTGTCCTGGCTGTCCCACCACATGGAGGACGACACGGCCGCCGTGGCCGGGCTCGGCAGCAACAATATCAGGATGCACGCGCCCGTATGTCCCAACGATAAGATAACCCTGAAGGCCAAATGTATCGAGTCACGGCCCTCAAAGACGCAGCCGGGCATAGGCATTGTGACGGTCCAGAACAACCTGTACAACCAGCGGGACGAGAGGGTCTTCACCGCGGAGGTTTCCTTCCTGCTGCAGCGCCGGCCGGAACAGGGAAAAAACCCTTAAGCTACTCGACCGGGAATCTGTAAGGCGGTCACAAATTGTACCGCCTTTTTATATTTAGGGAAACGATGTAGGGGCACAGCATGCTGTGCCCCTACGCAGGTAATACATACCGAATGTACCATCCCGACCTAGGTCAGTACATGCCGGCCCACCCGACATGAAATCTATGAGATAATAAGATAAAAATAGAAGCTGTAAGATATGTACTACATGAAGGACTACTGGCCCGGCAAGATACACGCCTCCCATGAGCCCTACCGCGTCACGGAGGAGGAGATAATCGAGGTAGGCCGCCGCTGGGCCCCCCGCCCCTTCCACACCGACCCCGCTACCGCGGCGAACTCCGGCGGCGTTGCGGCCTGCCCGGCCCATCTTGTCTGCATGGTCTCATGGCTGGCGCACCACGTGGATGAAGACGTGGCCGCCCTGAGCGGGCTGGGATGGAAAAATATAAAGATGTACGCGCCCGTGCGCCCCGGCGACGAGATCTCGCTTAAGTGTCATTGCCTGGAGGCCCGGCCGTCAGGTTCGCGGCCGGATTGCGGTGTGGTGACGTGCAGGAACGACCTGTTCAATCAGAAGGGGAAGCTGGTCTTCAGCGCGGAGGTTTCACTGCTGGTGATGCGACGTCCGGAATAGGAGAAAGACTCTCCTTAGCTCCCTGACAAGAAATTTAGGGCTCTATTAGTCACTTCTGTTGGCTTTCGTGAGAGAATCGAGATACATAATAATAGAACTCTCAGCTAGACCTTTAAATTGGCATAACACTAATAAAAGGCAACTCAGGTCTCTAGTCTTTTTGAACAGTGCTTGATAAGACAGCGACTCCGCATCTCCACTAATTGGGTCAACGAAATCTACAACTCCAGTATTAGGATTGAACTTATAAGATTTATGTACGATAGAATTTCGTATTAGTTTATCGAAATCTTGTATTAGAATATCCAGACGACTATTTCGCACAATATCTATATTCTTAGCCAGACTTTGCTTCCTAAATTTAATATATTCTGTTGGACTAGGCGATTTTATGGAGACGAAACCAGCAACAAAGACTATCAACCTCTCATATAGACCTGACATTTTACTATAGTCCGAAATACACCTAGTTGCTAATTGTCGTGAAAACCGTTTTCTATCTGTAGATAGGTTTTTAATTATTCCATGAAGTTCAACAGTCAATGATTGAATCCAGGCTAAGTTATCAATTTCCACCTTATCAACTGAAAATAGGTACGAACGGACTTCATTCGGCTTTGAACTAATCTCGTCATTAATTACCTTGGATATAGTTTCGAGATATTCACTATACCTTGATTCCCGTACATATGCCAACTTTATGCTGGTAGGTTTAAAAAGTGTCTTTTGTATATGCTCCAAGCCAGAAACATTAGAAGGAATGCCAGGAATTAGTTCCTTCATAAACTCATTAGACACCTTGGCAAACTGCACAATATCACCACTGGTTTTCAATTCTTCGACACGTTGTGCATACTTAATAATGCTTGACAACTGTAGCGCATTTAGCTGTGCTTCTATTTCAACCCGCTCGGCTTTGGTGAAGCGCCTAGCAAAGACGTTTTCTAATGAAGCGACAAATTCCTCTAGTAGTGTCTTAACGCTATCAGAATAAGTATCAATCGGCTTATCGTTGCCTGATTCCATATCTACCTCATTTAGAGATTTTCGGATTTATGAGAATTTAGAAATATCAGCAAACATTTCTACTTAAGTGGGGGCGAAGGGAGAATTAATCTAGAGGCTTCTGAAAGTTTTATCGCTATCTCTTGCCGTTCATATTTTTCTTTAGGAAGATTAGTAATTAAAGTATGTCGTGCAGGATTATTGTCTGGCCTTATCTTTAATCCTAACTCCATGATTGCTAATGCTTCTAGATCGGCTCGAGCATGGATATGACGATCAGGACGACGAGGTATAATGTAGTTCTTTCCGATTTCCCAGATAACGTTGTCTGATAATCCATCAATACGAAAAACTGATATTTCAGTTTCGCTTTCCTTGATTGTAAAAGCTCCTGGCAATACTCGATCTTTTTTATAAGCCTGTTTGCTTAAGATAAATCGAGTCAGGAGTGTCTGAGGTCCTATGCAGCTTTTACTGATGAACCTTTTTAATGTTGTGTAAAATCGTTGCAGGCGGTTCATTTTCAAAAAATTCTATCCCCTTTGACGTAGTAGCACCAACTATACAAGCATAGTTTATCTGCCCGTTTGCGCCAATACTCAAATATAATACTCTATGAGGACCGCCATGCCATTCTAGGGTTATCTCTCCATCTGCATCTATTGAGATATCTGGGAGAGGAGTAGAGAGTGGTAGATTATTCAAGAAACGACGTGCCTGGGTAATGGATTTTGTGTCTACAGGCCGTGCGTTGTAGCCGTTCCAGTTGTTATCTGAGCATTCTTCTATGATACTATTGAACGCTTCTTCGAATTTGTCGAAGCGATCAGAAACTGTGATAGTTCTGCGAGAATCAATAGAATCAATAAATATATCCATGAAGCGTCTAATCAAACTGCTGGCATCTTCACTTACACCATAGTCTTTTTGAACTGCAAAAGGATTTATATTATCATCTAAATTACACTTCATATAACCTCGCTGTATCTTCAGTTATCATTTCAAAGAAGATGCGATTCTTCATATTACGTAGAGCTTCGAATGTATCCCACATTCCAGATTCAGTTACAACAAAACTACCTGTTTTAAAGGCATCTATATCTAGGATAATTATAACATGGTCACTAGGATCAGTACCCATCTGAAATGCCTGGGTTATATTTGCCTTAATATCTGACGCTGGTTCGCATATACTGACTCTAATAAGGAAATTCGTTATTCTGGGAAGCGTATCGGGTATTATTGGTGGAACCGTGAGATACTGTGAAAAGTCGCTAGTTGAAAAAGGGAGGCGCAATTGATTAATATACCGTGTGGCTATTCTTGTTACTGATTCTGGAGATGCTTTAGCTACATAGATTTCCCAAAGTCGTCTTGCTTCACCAAAAACCTTCTTCCATTCTGTATATGGTGCTAGGCGGCTGAAGGTAAATCCATCTAATCGGAATTGAGCAACGTTCTTACCGTCTTGTGTCTCAAGACGGTAACCAACTAGTTGCTCAAGGTTTTTCTTGATAGGCTGATCCCCCTCCAAACCGAATATGAACTCATTGACTTTTATTGGTTTACAATTGGGGTATTCGTTGAATAATTCTTCTTTTAGCGAGCTAATTTTATCAAGGTTGAAGTCACGGGTTAAATTGGCACGGAAATCAATCACAGCCTCTGTGATAGGTGCTTTTTCTAAATGTCTCGGCTTTGCCATTGTACGCTGTCTAACTAAATGGGTTAAATATGTGTTAGCTTGCTGATACTTTAGCTGGGTTTGGTATTTTTGTCAACAAATTGTGGCTCGGTTAGGATTGTAGTCCCCTAAATACAAAAGAGGCGCCTTTGCCCCCCCCCCTCGTCATTTGTAATGCTGACTCGCCTCAACGCCGCCTATTTCACCTTCTTCGCGAACTCCTCTATGCGGTCCATCCCGCCCGTGATGTTCTTCATGCTCCTAATGCTCGACGTGCCCTTCCATGATCAACGTTGTATGGAAGGATTCACCCCGCCGAAAGCGGCGGGTATTGTTGAAGGTGAAGAACACCTTCAACAGCAGAAAAAGATATCAGCGCTCTATGCCTGCGCCTCAAGAATGCTTTTCAAGTTGATGAGGCTATTCTTTAACTCCTTGCGCATGTTGCTTATCACCATTAGCGATGACAGCTTGTAGAGCCCGAACATTCTTATATCGTACACGATGGTAAACTTTGTGCCTCCATTCACGGAGCTATAGGTGTAGTGCTCTTTCATGATAATGCCCGGGCCGGTAGTATCTGCACCAAAGCTCTTATTTGGCTCGCATTCCACGGTCTTTGCTGTCCAATTGTTAGTGTGGCCTATCAAGCGGCTGCTCCCTTTGAATGTGGTGCCGACACTTATGGGACCCTGAGACGTTTGCTCTGCTTCCGGTATAAATGAAAGCCATTTTGACCAATCCTTTGCATCAATCGTATAGGCGAACACCTTTTCGACCGGACGCTTTATCTCCACGCTCTCTTCGATCCTTGCCATCTGACTACCTCCTTTTAAGTTATTTATGATACCCGGAGTGACCACCTTGTGAGTGCCATTTTAATACGTTATCAACCACTAGTAAAGATTATGTCTATTCGTTGGCAGAATCCCCGCGGGCCAACAACGTTGCAGGAGAACCGCAGGGAGGGTTTCCAACCCGCTGACATGGTAGTATGCATAAAGAGTATAAACATGATACAATCCTGTAACCGGAGCGTGTTATGGATAAGGAAATAATATTCCTGGTTGAAGAAGACCCCGAAGGCGGATTCACCGCTAAGGCTCTTGACCACGGCATCTTCACCGAGGCGGAGAGTTTGGAAGAGCTTAAAGCGATGACACAGGATGCCGTTCGCTGCCACTTCGATAAAACGCACAAACCGCCGATTATTCGTCTGCACATCGTTAAGGACGAGGTCATTCCGGCGTGAAGCTCCCCAGGGACATCGACGGCGAGGAACTGGCCCGGGTACTCGATAAGTACGGATATAAGATAACGCGGCAAACGGGCAGTCACATAAGGCTGACCTCTGCTATAAAAGGCGCGGAACACCACATTACGATCCCCTCACACAACCCACTGAAGATCGGCACTCTCAGCAGCATATTGAATGAAGTTGCCGCCTATCTTGAGATGGATAGAAAAACCCTCATCGAAAAGCTGTTCTAGATGTAGGGTGGGTTTACAACCCACCGAAATAAAATAACAAAGGAGTCCACACAGGCTCCCCTCGTCATTTGCCAATATCGACCCAATATCGATCGTCTATTTCACCTTCTTATGCGTTACGCTTGACATAGTTCCGCACGTACATTAAATTATATAAACCTTCCACTCCCCCATCTCATACGGACAGCCTTATTTAAAGGAGTTGCGAATTGACTAGCGATATCAGATGCCCCCTCTGCGGATGTTCCACCACCATACGAACGTCTAAGACAGGCCCGGATGCCGGCAAGAAGTTCTATGTCTGCGACCTCTATCCCATATGCAAAGGGAAGACGTCCGGCCGGGTCCGTGGCGGAACCGCAAAACCGGCCGGGCCGGCGGAGCGGCGGGAGCAGGCCGAAAAGGCCGCGCGGGACGAGATAGCAAAGTACAGGGCCGAGCAGGAAGCCATAATACGGGCGCAGGAAGCCGCGTTCGAGAAATACAGGGCGGAACAGGAAGAGCTTATCTCAAACGAGAAGGTTAGGTTCGAAGGGTACAGGGCGGAGCAGCAGGCGCTGATCGATGGCGACAGGGAAGCGTTCGAGAAAGACAAGCGGGAGCATGAGGCGGACGTGGAAAGGCTGAAAGTCGTCTTCGTCGAGCTCAAGACGGAACTGGAGAAACGCATCGAGCGCGAGAAAGCCATCGAGGAGGAGAAGGCCGGGATCGAGACGTACAGGGCGGAGCAGGAGGAGGCGATTCAGAAGGAAAGGGACGACTTCGAGCAGTACAGGCTGGAGCAGGAAGCCGTCATCGAAGAGAAGAAGGCCGAGATCGAGAAGCACAGGGCGGAGCTGGAGCAGCGCATCGATGGCGGCAACGCCGATATCGACGGATACAGAGCCGAGCAGGAAGCCGTCATCGACGGCAAGAAGGCCGATTTTGAGAAGTACAGGGCCGAGCAGCAGGCCATGATCGAGGATGAAAGGGCTGAATTCGAGAGATCCGTATTGGAGCAGGATGCGCTGCTGGAAAGCCTGAAGGCCGACTTCGCAAGGCTCAAGGCGGAGCTGGAGCAGCGCATCGACGGCGAGAAGGCCGAGATCGACGGGTACGGGGCCGAGCAGGAAGCCATAATCGACGGAAAGAGAGCCGATTTTGAGAAGTACCTGGCGGAGCAGCGGGCGCTGATCGAGGGCGACAGGGAAGCGTTCGAGATGTATAAATCGGAGCGGACGGCGGAGATGGAAAGCCTGAAGGCCGGGATCGACGGATACAGGGCCGAGCAGGAAGCCATAATCGACGGGAAGAAGGCCGATTTTGAAAGGTACCTGGCGGAAAATGCGCCGACGATAGAGGCGGAGAAGGCCGAATTCGAGAAGTATAAATCGGAGCAGGAAGAGATAATCGCGGGTGAGAAGGCCTCGTTCGAACGGTACAGGGCGGAGCAGCAGGCGCTGATCGACGGGGAGAAGGAAAAGTTCGAGGAATACAGAGCGAAGTACGAGGAAGGCTTAATCAACCTGAAGGCCGCGCTGGAGAAACGCAAAGCGGAGCATGACAGGGCCATCGCGGACGAGAGGGCCGAGTTCGAACAGTATAAAGCGGCGGAGGAGACGCTCCTGGAGCTTGAAAGGGCTAAGGACAGGAGCCGCCAGGCGCCGCGGGAGCTGCCCGGCCAGCCCTGAACAAAGGAAACCCCCGCCCTGCTTGACATAGTTCCGTACGGGCATTAAATTATATTAACCTTACGCGTCCCCTTATTTGATACGGACATCCTTGTTTACAGGAGTTGCGCATTGACCAGTTCTATCAGGTGCCCCATCTGCGGATGCTCCACCACCATCAAAACGGTGCTGAAAGGCCCGGATACCGGCAAGCAGTTCTATGTCTGCGACCGTTTCCCCCAGTGCAAAGGGCGGGTGCCCTTTAAGATTCAGGACATAGAGATAGAACTGGACAGGCTGAGAGACATGCAGGAGCAGGGCACAAGGGCGGCAAAGGACGAGATCGCCAGGTACAGGGCCGAGCAGGAGGCCGTAATCCAGGACGAAAGGACAAGGTTCGAGCGGTATAAAGCCGAGCAGCAGGCGATTATCGACGGGGAGAAAGCGGAGATCGAGAGATACCGGGCGGAACAGGAATCGATAATACAGGAGGAAAAGGCCGGGATCGACAGATACAAGGCCGAGCAGGAAGCGATAATCGACAGGGAAAAAGCCAGATTCGAGAGGTACAGGGATGAACAGCATGCCCGCCTGAACGGCTTGACGGTTGAGCTGGAAAGGCTGCAAGCGGACGCGGAGAAGCTCATCGGGGATGGAAAGGACGAGATCGCCAGGTACAGGGCGGAGCAGGAAGCGCTGATCCGGGAGGAAAGAGCACGTTTCGAGCGCTACAAATCGGAGCAGGAAACGATAATAAGCAGAGAGAAGACGGAGTTCGAGAAATACCGTGCGGAATATGAATCGTTCATCGCCGGCGAGAAGGCCGGGCTGGATAAATACAGGGCGGAGCAGGAGGCGGCGCTCGGCAGCCTGAAAGCCGAGCTGGAAAGGCCCGGGGCGGAGCAGGGGGTAACGGCCTGCGGTGAAGCCGTTAGCGATAAAGCCGATGTCGCCAAGTACAGGGCGATCCAGGAAGCTATAATCCGGGATGAGAAGGCCCGGTTCGAGCAGTACAGGGCGGAACAGGAAGAACTTCTCGAGTTCGAAAGGGCCGAATTCGAGAGGTACAAAGCGACACAGGAAGAGCTCCTGGAGAGCGAGCGGGCCGAGAACAGGAGGCTGCTGGCGCTGCGCGAGCGCCATGCGCAGGCTAAAGTGCCGCGGGGGCCGGCAGGCCGGACCGAAGCGAAGGAGGCTGCCGCGGCGGACGGGGCCGTCGGCAGCGACGTGAAGTGCTTTCTTCATCAGACCCGCGGCGCCGTTGCCTTCTGCAGCATCTGCCGGTGCGGCGTCTGCGAGATGTGCCACACCGGCCTGGGCGACAAGGTTTACTGCCCGTCCTGCCTCGATAGCTATATCAACAAGTAGGGGCGAACCCCTGTGCTCGCCCTGGTAGGGCGGATTTCCAATCCGCCGATGCGGTGCTCCCCGCAATGACAGGTCAAAACAGAGGTACAAGAGACAAAGTCTCCTGACGGGGTCTTAGGGGTGTCCCCTATTCTTATTTTAAATCCCCCAAGATTGGGGGATTCCAGGGGGTTGATAATCATCGAGATTGCCGCGTCGTCCTTCCGTATATTCCTAGCGGGGAAGGACTCCTCGCAATGACAGTTCCAAATTAAAAAGGGGAGCCTTTTTCAGGCTCCCCTCTCTGTTTTTAATCGACAATATGAATCGCGACGCTATTTCACCTTCTTCGCGAACTCCTCGATGCGGTCCATCCCGCCCGTGATGTTCTTCATCGACGTAGCGTAGGAAAGCCTCAAATAGCCATCCGCGCCGAACGGGATTCCGGGAAGCACCGCCACCTTGGCCTCGGTCAACAGCAGCTCCGTCAATCCCATCGAGTCCTTTATCGGCTTGCCGTTGTAGGACTTGCCGAACAGCTTGGACACGTTGGGGAAGGCGTAGAAGGCGCCCGGCGGCAGCAGGCAGGAGATGCCCGGCATCTTGTTCAGGCGTTCCACCATGTAATCGCGCCGCTTCTCGAACTCGGCGGCCATCTTCTTCACCTCGTCCTGCGGGCCGGTGAGAGCCGCCAGCGCGGCGCGCTGCGATATGGAGGCGGGGTTCGACGTCGAATGGTCCTGCAGGTTGGACATGGCGCCGATGATCTCCTTGTCGCCGGCCACGTATCCGATACGCCAGCCGGTCATGGCATACGATTTCGACACGCCGTTAACCACCAGCGTTTTTGCCTTGATCTGCGGGTTGAGCGAGGCGATGCTCACGCACTCCACGCCGCCGTAAACGAGCTTATCGTATATCTCGTCGGAAACGACCCATATATTTTTGTCGACTGCGATCTTGGCGATAGCTTCGAGCTCTTTCTTCGAATATACCTGCCCCGTGGGGTTGCTCGGGCTGTTCAGTATGAGCAGCCTGGTCTTTTTAGTGATGGCTTTCGACAGCGATGCCGGGGTTATCTTGAAGCTGTCCTTCTCCGCAGTCTCGATGAAGACGGGGGTAGCCTCAGCCACGCGCACCATCTCCGGGTAGCTGACCCAGTAGGGGGATGGGATGATGACCTCGTCGCCGGCCTCGCACAGGACCTGCACGATGTTATAGATGCTGTGCTTGGCGCCGCAGGAGACGATGACCTGCGAGGGATCGTACTCCAGGCCGCTGTCCGCCTTGAAACGGTCGCAGATGGCCTTCTTCAGCGGCGGCATACCGGCGGTGGGTGTGTACTTGGTGAATCCTTCCGAGAGCGCCTTTACCGCCGCCTGCTTGATATGCTCCGGCGTATCGAAGTCCGGCTCTCCCGCGCCGAAACCGATTATATCGATGCCCTCAGCCTGCATGGCCTTGGCCTTGGCGGTGATGGCCAGCGTGGGGGAGGGACTGATGGACTGTGCCCTTTTAGTTAGATTTCCCATGATTTCCTCCGGTTTGCTATATTCAGCGCCGCGGCTCGATTGCCGACGGAATGGGCCCCGGAAAGGGGCCGGAAACCGTTTTCCGTTTGAACCGGAGCCCGGCCGAGACGTAATGATACCACGAAGATTGTTTTTTGAAAATGGGGGGTTCGACATTCGTATGTGGCCCGATGTAGGGGCGTATGGCCATACGCCCGTTGTCCTTGCGAGTCCTTACGCAAAATTTGACCTGTGGAAGGACGAAGCAATCTACAGAATGTACGGCCTGAGAGACGATGAGATTGCCGCGTCGACCTTCTCCGGAAAGCCTCCTCGCAATGACAGTTGCGAGGTATGTTGTAGGGGCGCGGTTTTCGCGCCCTTTACTATTCGGACAGGACGACCCTGCACCTACACGATCGCCGCGGCGCCCCGATCCGCTGTAAGGGCTTGATTAATCAAGCCCTTACGCAATACCCCAACGTATGGGGGACTGACAGGGAGTTCGATCATCGTTTCCCCCTTTGTAGGGGCGAACCCCTGTGTTCGTCCTACCTCGAGATTCAATGGGGATTCCAGGGGGTATCCACCGTTTTCAATAATATATTATCCCCCTCGTCAGAGTTGACTCCCGAATCGTATTTACTGTATACTGTCTCCTTGGGCAATTCCCCATCAACTTTGTCTAATTTTTAAAGAAAGGATAAGTATGGCAGTAGGAATAACTTCGTATGGCGCTTACATACCCCTGTACCGGATGTCACGCGATGTTTTCTACAAGGCTTGGGGCGGCGCGAAAATGCCGGGTGAGCGCGCCGTTTGCAACTTCGATGAAGACAGCGTAACAATGGCACAGGAAGCAGCCGCCGACTGTTTGACGGGTATAGACCCCAAGAAAGTCGACGGTTTATTTTTTGCCACCACCACCCAGACGTATATGGAGAGGCTGGGAGCCAGTATTCTGGCCGTAGCCTGCGATTTGCGCGACGACGTGCGCACCATGGACGTCACCGACACGCTCAGGGCGGGCACATCCGCGTTCGCCTGCGCGGCCGACGCGGTCGCGGCGGGATCGGTCAAGAACATCCTGGTCACCACATCGGACCACCGCATGGCGGCACCGGCGGGCGACTTCGAGATGGCGCTG
Organism: Dehalococcoidia bacterium; assembly: GCA_041649635.1. Lineage (NCBI taxonomy): Bacteria > Bacillati > Chloroflexota > Dehalococcoidia > Dehalococcoidia bacterium. The sequence continues at coordinate 1,018 of JBAZMV010000008.1, read as the reverse complement.
GGTGACGGCGCGGCGGCAGTACTCATCGGCAGCGAGAACGTGATCGCGACGATAGAGGGCAGCTATCATATCTCCGACGAGTTCTCGGGGATATGGCGCCCGGAGGGCGAGCAGTTTATCCGCTCATGGGAAGACCGCATGGTCTACGATAAGGGTTACTCAGAGATCCTGGAGAAGGGGATCAAGGGCCTTCTAAAGAAATACGATATGAAAACCGCCGACTTCGCCAAGGTCGTGTACGATACGACCCTTGAGGGCAGAAGGCACGCTCAGATGGCGAAACAGCTGAAGCTGGCTGACGAGCAGGTTCAGGATAACCTGTTCGCGACCGTCGGCAACATCGGCGCGGCACATGCCACGATGATGCTGGTGGCGGCACTGGAAGAGGCCAAGCCGGGAGACAAGATCCTCTGGGCCAGCTACAACAACGGCGTGGACGCCTTCATACTGCAGGTGACCGACGCGATAACCAAGCTTTCACCGCGGCGCGGCGTGAAGAAACACCTGGCCGCCAAGAAGATGCTCGAAAATAACGACCGCTACCTGCGCTGGCGCAAAATAGTGCCGCTGGAGAAGGCGAGACGCTCCGAGCAGTCGCCGACATCTCTGTCGACATTGAGGCGCGACAAGAGGATCGCCCTCGCGCTGTACGGCGTCAAGTGCAAGGCGTGCAATACCCCGCAGTTCAGCCAGGGCGGAAGCTACGGCTACCTGACCCCGCTCAGGGTCTGCGTGGACTGCCAGGCCATCGACCAGATGGAGCCTTACAAGTTCTCCGGCCGCAAGGCCAAGATATTCACCTACACCGAGGATAACCTCGCGGACAGCAACGATCCGCCCACCACCGTAACGGTCATCGACTGGGTCGGCGGCGGACGCGGCATATTCGATATGACCGACCGCGGCGGCGCGAAGCTGGATGTCGGTACAGAGGTCGAGACGACATTCCGGAAACTCTATTACGACCGCGGCGTGCACAACTACTTCTGGAAGACGCGCCCCGTCAGGTGCTAAAGGA
>JBAZMV010000007.1 GCA_041649635.1 Dehalococcoidia bacterium | reverse complement strand
AAGGTTTGATTTCACGCTTGCGCAGTTTACAGAGATACTTCCGATCGGCGTTTGCTAGCGTTTCCCCGTTCACTCTCTTGCTGGCTATCTCTATCAGCCGCCTGGGACAACCTACTAGCCATGACTTCGAGTCAACCCACGATTCGAGGTTTAGAGCCCTATCATCGGCAATGGTATCAAGTAGCTCTATGCTGTCCCCTTCCCAGTCCCTTACCTCATTATTGAGGCTTATTACCCTGCCGTTGCGCTTCTCGGCGTGCCAGTATTCCATTACAACGTAGCTGGCAACCCTTACCATTGCGCCCTCGGTCAAGGGCTTGTCGTCGTTCCTGCCGGCTACCTCGGCAAGTCTGACTATAATGCTGTGCCTCAAGTCGTCCCTGTCCTCATATCTAGCCTTGTATTGAAATCTATCGGCAACCTCGCTATACTTCTCCCAGTCTAGTTCCATACTCGCTCCTTTCGGGGCGAGGCTAGGCTTCCCCAGCTAGCTAATCCCTGGCTGGGGCTTTCTATATGCCTCGCCCGTTTGAGGGCAAGCGCCCTGGTCAAAGCTCCATCATTCGTTTGTTAAGGTGCGTTTTTTACAATTACAGCATTGCACGAAATGTCCTTTCGTTCACTCACAAAATGAACCTATATTTACATGAACGGCGACAATGCCACCCGTTTGACGATTGCACAATTTGCGGGGCGAAACGTTCAATACGTAAATTTACACGGGAAAGGGGCTGATAGGCTTGCTTGTGAGGTTATCTGCGGTTGAGGGCTAAGCGCCGCCGTAGAGGGCAGCGTGGGGGCTTTTCCAGGCAGCGTCGGCGGCCTGCCTGCCCGCTGTTGTTAAACGGAAGTACCTGCGGGGAGGGCCGGAGGGGCAGTGCTCCTGAAAGGCGGAGGGCTCCTCCCTGCCGGTGAACTCGACCCAGCCCAGCCTCTGCAGGTTGGAGAAGTAGACAACAAACGAGTGATAGTTGCAACTGCTTGTTTTATATGGGAGACGTGATAGGTGCCGCTCGGTTAGCTCTCCGATTCTCTCCGGGCTTATGCGGCGCTTATCGCGCCCGGCTAGACGTTCCTCTTCCTTTGTGGCTCTATCCATTGCTGTGGCCTGCATGAGGGCGTTCTTGTAGCGGTAGAATATCTCGGATTGCGGAGCGCCTATATCAGGGTTGATAGAAGGAGCGCCGTAGGGACCGTTCCCCGATAGGAACTCCCTGATGAACCAGCCGCAGCCGAAGGGTCGCAAGAAACCGCCTCTCTTCGGCCTAAGTGCCTCAGGCACTTCCTTCCCCCTTCTCCCAGAGCCCCTGGTACCAGTCGCGGTGTTCCTCGCCGGCGATCTTCCTGTATCTGGCGGTTGTGTCGAAGCTGGCATGCCCCAGGTGCTCCTGTAACATCCTGAGACCGTCGCCGGAGTCATTGTGCTTCATGGCGTGGACGGCGAACGCGTCGCGCAGCCTGTGCGGGCTGATGCCGCACTTCCTGCCGGTGATCGGGTTCTCCAGACCTCCGAGGCCGGCTCGGGAGGCGCAGTCGCTGACGATCTGCCAGGCGCGATGGCGGTTGATGCCGAAGATCACCTGCTTAGCGTCTCTGGTTACTGGGCCGCCGCGCTCGATGTAGTCTTTAAGCAATGCCAGGGTGCCATTATCGAGCGGCAAGGTGCGTACGCGGCGGTGTTCTTGCTCCCTGGCTACAGTCTGTTCCACTTTATCGCCGCACTTCGGGCAAAAGGTATGAGCCTTGCCCAGCCTGGCATTGCATTGGGGGCATGATATCTTGATACGAAATTTAAGATGCTTGATGGTGACTCGGCCATGTTCGAGGTCTACATCATCCACGGTCAGCGCCAGGGCTTCCGAGATACGGCAGCCTAGATGGAACAGAATATGAACCAGCAATCTATCGCGAAGGTTTTCTGCGGCGTTTTCCAGTAGACTTATTTCTGTTGGTTCGAGATATGCTTTCATCTTTCTTGCCTTCCTCACGTGTTTTGGACCCTCGGACACTACGCTTGTTGTCAGCGAGGTATGCCTTAGCGATAATTCGAGCCAAGATTCGCAATCCTTCGTTTCGCTCAAGACTCTCAGCCATTGGCTTCACTTCTTGACATAAGTGTTCTGCCGTATAGAGCACATTTATACTGAACTGCATAAATCGCTTTAGCTTTCATGTATCCCTCTCCATAGCTTTTTTCCCGTGTTTATTTTTCCTTAAGCAAGGCATTTTTAAGTTCAGGTTATCGGCCGGGGAGAACTTCTGGTGAGCAATTTTGACATCAGACTCAGCTAAAGCTACGTATCCGCGTAAAACCTCTAGGGATGAGTGTCCTGTCATTTGCTGTAGGCTGAAAAGATTGGCGCCGTTTCGCAGAAACTCGATGCAGAAGGTATGCCGGAAGGTGTGAGGTGAACACCGCACGCCTTGTAACCCTGCCTTTGTACCTAGATCTTTGATGATCGTTTCCACTCTGTTTTTTGTGAGCGGCCAACCGTCTTGCGTGAGGAAAAAGTTGTCAATTGATCCCGTCGCCGGTTGCGGCCGATGCAGCTGATACTTCCACAAGGCCGCCAGCAGCCTTTTCCCCATCGGAATCCGGCGCTCTTTAGCTCCCTTACCGAAGACCTTGAGCATCTTATTTCTGAGATCGACGTTATCTTTTTTTAAGCCGATCAACTCACTCAATCGCATCCCTGTGTCCAGAAATGTTAAAATTATTGCATAGGCCCTGAGACCGGATATAACGGAGGTGTCCAGTGCTTGAAGCAAACTTTGGATTTGGTCTTCGGTAAATGGGGTTATAACCTTCGTAGGTGCTTTAGGTATTTTTATTCTGGCGAACGGGTTGACCTCTAAGAATCCTTCCCTGAATAGCCAACTCCAAAAGGCGCTGATGCTACGAAGATAACAATTAATTGTATGTCCTGTGAGTTTCCTGTCGTGACTTTTGATGAATGGGTGCGACTGAAAACGCTGAACCTCCTTCAAGTGTAAGATGAAGCTGCGGATTTCGCTCGTACCAATTGATTCCACGTTAGTGGGCAACCCGGAGCCCGTCAGAAAATTTTTGAAATAGCTCACAGCTCTTTCGGTAAGCATGATTGTGTTTTCGCTGATTCCCTCACTACGAGCGCATAGTTTGTAACCCTCAATGAGCTTGCTCAACTCGGTTGCAGCAGACTTGTCGAGGGCTTGTTCTAGGAAATCATTTATTTCATGTTCTAGTGTCATTAGCTGTACCGTCCGTCTTACTGTTCAGAGCCTTCCGATTATTAATCTGAGGCGGGAATGGAATCTTAATCGCCCCGGTTTTCTTTGCTATCTATATCTCCTATATTCTCACTTATTGGACAAAAGAAACGATTGTTATTAGAATAAAACAGATTTGCAATAGTGGCAGTTTTTACCGGTTCTGTTTAGTTTTCAGAAGGAAGTTTTTGTGGAAGCCCCATCTAACATCGATAAGTGTCTAGCGATCTTGGTATTACGTAGAGCGGGTTGCTCTCAGGATGATGTATCAAGCATAATGCATTGTGCCAAGTCGAGAGTAGGTGAGGTGGAGAAATGGTTTAGTACAGAGATATCCTACTCGATGGCGGTTGAGGTGTGTAGTGAGGCGGCTATCAAAGAAGTAATAAGTTTAGACATTATTACTTCTGATGAAGTGCATAAAGGGCTTCTGCAGAAGGTGGAGCGAATTACGCCGGGTGTTATTCTTCGACACTACCGACAGGACCATCTTATACGGCCAAGATTTCAAGAAATCAAGGATTTAGCTATCCAGCTTCATAGCAGCATTTCCAATATCAGCGCAAAGGACTGGTCTATTTGGGGACTTCCCGATACCGGTTATCCCCCACAGACCTCTGAGGCTGGGCTAAAGCTCTGGATGGATCGGGGCGAACTGGTGGTAAAACTATCGGTAGAAATGGATCATCTCCATCCGCTTTTTATGGCCAGAATGAAAGCCTCCTTTTCGGAGTTTGGATACTATGACCGGTGGCGAAAATCGCTTGATAGACTTGTTTATATGTGTTGCGCTCTGGCGGCGGAAATCCGAAGCAAGGCCAAGGATGAAACGAATTTGCTCTTGGACAACCCTCCAGGGGCAGTTCTCAGTTTTAATGTCAGCACTTGGGGTGCAGGTGAAACGGGTGGGCTCTCGGGCACTCCCCCCGCAATAAGGGAAAGCTATCTGGACAACGTTTCCAAGTATATCTATGAATTTGCTGTGGACAACTTCGCTTCCGAGAAGCAACCGAACCTGGAGATTCTTCAAGAACAATCCGGCAACTGCTGGCTTGTGCCTGCAGATGCTCATAACTATCATCTCGCCATGGGCTCTTTGGACGAAATGGAGAAGTGCAGGGAAGCTACTGTCTCCCTAGCCGCCCGATATGCCAACGATGAACGCATTGGCAAAATAGTCGCCGGGGCACGAAAGGTGCGAAAAGACGCAGTACCGTATATAACGGCACTATCTTCAATCATCGAAGAAGCCGCCGACGGCAGCTAATCTCAACGCTTTTTAGTTTTACTGTCCCTGGCAGCGCGGGCTACAGCCAGTTTCCTTTCCATCGCGAGATTATCCACGGGGCTGGCCGTAGCATGAGCCTTCTTAATATCCACATTAGCCAACTCGCAATAGCGCCTGGTCATCTCAAGTGATGAGTGCCCCAATATCTTCTGCAGGCTGAAAACATCGCCGTCGTTTCTAAGAAAATTAATGGCAAAGGTATGTCTCAAAGTGTGAGGGGAGCATCTGACGCCGCTAAGCCCGGCTATGACGCCGTAGCGTTTCATTGTAGTACCCACGCGGTTCTTGGTCAGCGGCCTGCCGTCCTGGGTCAGAAATAGGTTATCTATTTTAGGCAGAACCGGTTCGGGGCGATATTGATGGATGTAGCGCCATAGCAGTTTGCGAATCTGCTTACCGATGGGTACCAGCCTCTCCTTATTGCCCTTGCCCAGGACCTTGACCAGCCCTTCTTCAATACAGACGTTTCCAATTTTCAGATTTATCAGCTCGTTTATGCGCAGGCCGGTATCTAGCAAGGTAAGGACGATGACCGTATTGCGATAGCCCTCCGCCGAGCCGTTCATGGCGCTTAACAGGGAATCGATTTGGTGCGGGGAGAAGGTGGCTATGATCTTCCTGGGCGGCTTCGGTATTTTAAGTTTTGAGAAGGGATTTTGCTCGATGATCTCTTCCTCGACGAGCCAGGACCAGAAGGCCCGGATGGACCTCATGTAGGTATTCACGGTATGTCCGGAGAGACCCCTCTGCTGCGGCTTGCTATAGGGGTGATGGCTCAAGCATACCTTCTGCTGCAGGTAGAGGATGAAGGCCCTGATTTCCCGCGTGCCTATTACGGTCACGTCGGTGCTCAGGCCGCTGCAACTGAGGAAGTCGTTGAGGTATCTCATACTGTTGATAACGATTGCCGTGGAGTTAGGGCTTTTCCCTTCGGTGGCGGCGCACAGCCGGTAACCTTCAAGCAGGCCGGCGATGTCGGTGCCGGAATTTGACGAAGCAAGCACCCTCTCTTTACAGATAGGGTTTTGCGGGCTAGAATAGATACGAATTTCGCGGGTGTAACTCAGTGGTAGAGTATTTGCTTCCCAAGCAAAGAGTCGTGGGTTCGAATCCCATCACCCGCTCCAGACTTTTTTGGCGATTCCTCCAAGCTTATGCTTAACTGTGAGATTTAGATTATCTTGCTGAATAATCTTAATCGACTACGGGTATCTATGGATGTGCTACGGTGAGCTTGAGGTAATCTACGTTGATGTTAGCGTTTGCGGTATTCAGGATGGCTAAGATGTACATGTATTGGCTGCCGTCGATATAGTCTGCATACACCTTGCCCCATGCGGCCCATGAGGAATAGGAGGCGATAGAAGTGGTCATGGAGAAGTCGCTGCCTATCTGTGTCCATGATTCGGTATCGAAGTTCCAGGCGTAGAAGCGCAGTGTGCTGCCGGCGATGCTGGATGAGCCGTTGAGCGTGATGCCTATGCTGGTGATGTCCGCGGGGTTGTTGACGACGGTGAACTTGCATTGCAGCGCCGAGTAGAGGCCGGGCGATCCCGTTATAGTCCACACGTCGCTGTCGGTGAGAGCTATGTCGTCGTAGTCATTGGGGATTATGGCATCGGTCCAGCCTGACTCGTTATCATAGTTGTCGGCGGGGGGGACGGAAGATACCGTTTTGCTCTTGGCCCACTTATTGGAGCTCGCACCGGACAGGAAGTCGTATGAGACTTCGTACTTGTCCACTATGGGTTGTTTATTAAAGAGCATGAGCCTGAGGTGTGAGTAGTCCCCGATAGAGAGCGTACCGTCCTGGTCCGCGTCTCCGCCCGGATTAAAGGATTGTTTATTGAAAAGCATGAGCCTTAAGGAGGAATAGTCACCGATGGATAGCATGCCGTCTTGGTCTGCATTGCCGTAGAATCCGGTGGCTGGCAGTCCGAAGTTGGCGGTGATGGAGTAGTCATCGTACATAGTGATAGTGGTCGACGCCGAGTAGGGATTTGCTATGGCAGAAATGTCTCCTGACCAGCTGACGAATTCGTAACCCAGTTCCGGTTCCGCTAGCAGGTCTATGGTATTATCGCAGTTATAGGGGCCGAAGGTGCCTTCACCTGGGCCGGTTACGGAACCGTTGCCGTTCACACTGATGTCAAGGTAGAACGGCTCTCCTGATACAAAGTTAGCGGTAACAGTGATGTTATCTTGTGCGTTGGTATCGGTACGGGAGGCGGTTAGCACGCCGTCGCTCCAATCGACGAAGTGGTAGCAGGCATTCGGAGTAGCGGTGACCTGTGAGCCGTCCTCGCCGACGGTGACTGTTTGCGGGTTAATTCCGATGATAGAGCCGCCAGCGCCTGCGTTATAGGTCAGAGTGAAGGTATCGATAGCGAAGTTTGCGATAACGGTGATGTTATCCTGTACGTTGGTATCGGTACGGGAGGCGGTTAGCACGCCGTCGCTCCAATCGACGAAGTGGTAGTATTCATCTGGGACGGCGGTGACCTGTGAGCCGTCCTCGCCGCAGTCGACTGTTTGCGGGCTATCGCCTGAGATGGAGCCGCCGGCACCCGCGTTGTAAGTCAGAGTGAAGGTATCTATAGCGAAGTTTGCGGTGATTGAGTAGTCATCGTTCATGGTTATGGTAGTAGAAGCAGCGCTGGTATTGGCGATTGTGTCCGTGTCACCCGACCAGTTAACAAAGTGGTAACAGTTGGATGGAATAGCACTGATGTCATATACATTACCATGTAGATATTCTTCTCCAGCGCCCTCTGCTGAGCCTCCTTCAGGTGGGACAATGCTTATATTAAGACTGTGAAGCCATGGGGCGGTTGTGCAAGATGTTGTGTTGGAGATGTCTGAAAACATAGAATTGGGGTTGGCGACCTTTATAGAGAAATAGTATTTTGTGTTATGATCAAGGCCGGTCACATTGAAAGATTCGGAAGCAGGTGACGCTTGAGGGGTCGGCTCTCCGATGCATCTAACTGTTGTTGAATAACCCCAGTTTTCTTCAGTGACCGGACTGTTCAGTCTGTATCGAATGTCATATTCACCCCCGCCTATTCCGGTCGCGGTCCATGTCAAATGGAGAGCTGAGTAATTGCCTGCTATTGTCGAGCAGTTCAGGTCTGCTATAGGAGGAGGGATGACGTCGTATACGGTTATTGATTTGTTGTACCAGTTCATGGGTATGTCTTCATCGTAATAATCGGTCAGGGTTAATAATGGAACAAATGAGATATTGGTCGTGCCGCTGCTGTTAGCCGTGAAACAGATATTTGCCAGTTTTCCTTCGGTTACGCCTATAGGGTTGGTGCAATTGGAGAGGTTGAAAGTTATCTCTATAATACCCTGATTATCCGGACCCGATCCGTTGAGACTCCAGTTGCCTGCCGTGAGCACCTCATACGTAGTAGCGTTGCCGTATAAGAGGCCGTTACCGACATTAGGGGCAACAATTCTGATGATGTCTGGGTCATACTCCATAGAGAATCGGCCTGTATATAAGTCAGGAATTCTACTGATTCCGACCGTCATATTGAAACTCTGTCCCACCGTTACTGATTGAGGCCCGCTCAGATATACGCTTCTATCCGGGTATGCGTTGTAATGAAGGATGGTACCCTTGTCTCCAACGGCATACACGTCGCGTACGTTGCCCCATATCGCATTTATCGTGTTTGTTGTGCCGCTGTATGACGGTATCCAGTTCAGGTCCCTATAGTAAATGATCGTGCCGCCAACTCCTCCTGTAAAAACATTTGATCCTGTTATGCACCAGAGTGGGCCCAGTGTGTTGGCAGTGCCGCTGTTCATACTGCTCCACGACGCACCGTTATAGTGAAGAAGCGTGCCGGCATAACCGGCAGCGAAGATGTCTGAGGGATCAAAACCCCACACACCGGCTAGGGGTGGGACATCTCCGATACTCATATGGTTCCATGAGCCGTTATAGTGAAGAATCGTGCCTTTAGATGTACTTGTGTAACCGACGGCATAAATATTCGATGAGTTGGATCCCCAGATACATTGCAGTGTGTCATTTGTGGTGCTAGTCATATTTGTCCAGGAGAATCCATCATAATTCAAGATAGTCCCGTTGGCGCCAACGGCATAGACATCTGTTGATGAGTCTCCCCAGACACTCCATAAATCGTCTAAGGTATTGCTTTCCATTGATGACCAAGAACTGCCGTTGTAATGCAGTATGGTGCCAAGCGTGCCTACAGCGAAGATATCTGAGCTTGAGCTGCCCCATATGTCCCGGAGAGAATATCCTGACGTATTGCCGGTAACATCCCATTCTGTTCCGTCATAATGTGCGAAGACATTAGTATTATCATTATTGCCCCCTATAACGAATATGTCAGAGGAGGAGTTGCCCCATATTCCTATTAAGTCGTCACCGATATCGATTTCCATTGTTTCCCAGCCAATATCACCGATTGTGAATGATTCCAGTGCCGGTGTAAGATCATAATTGCTTTCATTGTCGATAGCTCTGGCTGCAATATAGTATATGTTACCGGTAGTCCATACGGGCAAAGAGGCACTGTTTATTCTCCACAATTCAGATGCTTCATCGAACGTTCCATCTACAGGGGTAGTATCAATCCATATTTCGCCTTCTTGCCAGTCGCTGCCGTTCCAGAAGTAGCTGTCGTCGCTCCGGTTTATCTGTAGATCTACATTACTGATTGTTCCGTATTCACATGACGCGCTGCCGCTGATGGCGCTCAATTCTTTCACGCAATCCAGTATAGGATCTATCGTGGTATCAGGATTAGGCGGCGTCTCGTCCAGGTATAGCCTGCCGCTGCCGAAGACGTTGTCCTTTCCCGCATCTCCAAGCTCGACGGCGGAGAACTCAAGGTGGCTCTGCAGGTCAGTGTATGTATAGAGCGGGTACATCTGTTTGACGAGAGCGGCAGCTCCTGCTACGTGAGGGGCTGCTGCGGAGGTGCCGCAGAAGCCGCCTGCGCCATACGAGGCGGTGTTGATGCAATCCGGGGCGACTATATCCGGCTTGATCCTATTGTCCATCGTAGGTCCCTGTGAACTCCAAGATTCGATAGCATTAGGGGTGGACCATCTTACAGCGCCAACGGTCATAGCGTCGGGGGAATCCGCTGGTTGAAGTATGCTGTATTCCGGGTTCTGGTACTGTAAGTCTTGATTGAAGCTGAAAAGGTGCAATTCGGATGTGCCGTCGGCGGAGTAGTTATATATTCCTATGTGATAGGTGCCAGAGTATGTTGCAGTATAACTGATTTCTTCTATTGGTGGCCAGGAAGATCCATCTTGGGGTCTTTCTGAAGATGCGACTATGGAAAGGCTGGAATTATAAAGAATTAGATCATAGTCGTTTGAAGATGTATCCCATGAGTCATTCCATCTCAGGCCAAGTCTTATCGTGCTGCTTAGGTCTAAATCAACATTAATAGCATTGCTTTCATCGTTAACACTGAAGTTATGCATACGGCTGCTATCCGGATCGCTCCATTCTCCCATCCAATGGCCCTCAGCGTAGTTGCCTGCTGAGTTAACCCAGAGGATGCCGTTATCAGCGGCATCGGACACAGCGTCGCATATGGTGCCTGTACCGTCTCCTGGTCCTCCGTTGAGCCATATGAGTGAACATGAGATAATGTCCACGTCTTTTGAGATGAACCAATCTATCGCGTTGCCCCATTCAACGGAAGTATTACAGGTGGCAAAATAAAGGGAGGCATTGGGTGCGATATCATGTATCACCTCGGCGCAGGCTGTGCCATGTTCGCTTTCGTTATATCCGATGGTAGGAGACCACCAGGTATCCGCAATTGATGACGGGAGGTCTGTGCCCAAGAGCGTTGAGTAGTTCTTAAAGCCCATATCAAGCACACCTATACTGATACCGGTGCCGTCGTACCCTGCGCCGTTCCATGCTGTAGCGTTGATGAGCCCCATACTTTCTATGGTTGTTTCAGTAATTGTTGGCGTAAGAGGACTTTGTACAAAATCGATATAGGGGCTTTTAGCAATGTCGTTTAAAGCAGTAATTGGGACCCTGACCTGTATTAGATTGCGGTAACTGGTTTCAAGATTGCCGCCGACAGCTTGCGCGGCTAGGATAGCGTCTTGAATTTTATCTGGTTTACTTTCAAGGATGACCCTAACTTTGTTGGACTCAATATATAACCCGTGTTGTTGTGCGAAGTGCGCAGCTTTCCCTTGCCCGGCAGCCTCGACCAATTGCGAAAGGGCGGAATCCATCTTAGGATTGGAATGCTTGGCGGAAACAACCGGGGGCAGGTTGATGCCTGTTACTTCAGGAGAATCCGCTTGTGTCGAGACATGCTGTATTGACACCTGTATGATCAGGCTTAATATCACTGCCATCATTAATAGCAGCGACAGTTTTGTGGTCCAACTTCTTCTAGCCATTATTTAGCCACTGTCGGATAACTTTACATTATATCATTACTATTAAATTTCGTCAATATTATGTAATTTTGGAAATGAGTCCTGTGAACAGATAGATTTTATTTTATGGTAGTAATTAGTATGTATATTAATAACAGAACGTTATTGACATTGCAATAGACGATAGAATATTCTCAATCCAGCGGATATATCTGCAAGGAGTCGATCGGTGCTTTCTGAAGATGAACTGCTGAGATACGGACGACAGATTGTCTATCCTGAGTTCGGGGAAACAGGACAGGAAAAACTGAAAGCCTCGAATGTGTTTGTTGTTGGCGTTGGTGGTCTGGGGTGCGCTGCGTCTATGTATCTGGCATACGCCGGTTTCGGTCATATCACGATAGTCGATGACGATGCTGTCGAGCTTTCAAATTTGAACAGGCAGATGCTTCACTGGGAGAAGGATATCGGGAAGAAGAAAACGGCATCGGCCGCCGCTAAGCTTCGCAAGATCAACAAATCGATCAAGATTACGTCCGTGTGTAAGCATATTACAGAGGGGAATGCCGATAGCATCATCGAAGGCGCTGACGCGGTTATAGACGGGCTCGATAATTTCAAGACAAGGTTCATAATAAATGCCGCGTGTGTCAGAAACGGGGTTCCATTGATTCATGGCGGCATCAACGGGCTGGTGGGTCAAGTAACTACCATCGTTCCCGGCAAGACACCGTGCCTCGCCTGTATTTACCCGACCCTGCCAGAGTCCGAGGAAACTATTCCGGTTTTCGGCGTCACTCCAGCTTTAGCGGCTTCGCTTCAGGTGATGGAGGCTATCAAGCTCATCGCTGGTTTTGGCGAGACGCTTCAAGGCAGAATGCTGTATTTCAACGGCGATTCTATGGAGTTTGCGTGTGAAGATTTAGCAAGGAATCCAAAGTGCGTTGTTTGCGGCTCTGGCGAGCAGAAGCGCAAGAGGAGTCGAAAATGAGCGTTAAAATACTCATCCCTTCGCTTCTTCATAAGTATACCGATGACAATGAAGTGGTCGAGGTCGATGGAGCTACGGTGCAAGAGTGCATCGATGCTTTAAAAAACAGATATCCCGAGCTTGAGAGGTGGCTCTACAGGGGCGGCAGAGTAGCTACCTACGTGCATATCGGCGTGAACAAGAAAAAGGCTTCTCTCGGCGATAAGGTTTCAGACGGCGACGAGGTGAAAGTGATGCTGGCCACGGGCGGGGGTTAGGAGTTCGGTTTGAAAATGGACGATATTTTAAGGAGTTCTAATACAGTCGCAATAGTCGGGCTTTCATCTGATAAGCACAGGCCAAGCTATGGCGTCGCCGTTTACCTTCAGAGTAAGGGTTATAGGGTTATTCCTGTGAATCCAAAAGAATCGGCGATTCTCGGAGAGCTCTGTCATTCATCATTAACATCGATAAACGAAAAAATCGATATCGTTGATATTTTCCGTCGTCCCGATCAAGTTATGGGAGTAGTGGACGAGGCGATACAGATAGGGGCCAGGGTTGTCTGGATGCAGGAGGAGGTTGTGAACGAGGAAGCGGCAATGAAGGCTCGTGAGGCGGGGCTTGAGGTAGTTATGGATAAGTGTATCAAGAAAGAGCACCAGAGGATGGTTGGGGAGGAGCCGCTCCCTTACGGCGTCTGCGAAGTACACTTGGATTATTAAAGCTGAAGGCGAACCATTTCGCTATTCCATAGCGTTCAATATACTTAGAATTTCCGTTCCGCTGGTAAAAGCGCCTTTCCTGACGTAGTGAATGACTCCATACTTGTCGATGATGATATTTGTCGGCGTATAGATGATATTGTAGTCTGTCGATACCATCTCATCGCTATCGAGCGCCACGGGAAGGCTGAAACCGTAATAGTCGATGACTGCCTGTACCTGATAGCTGTCCTCTCCGATGTTGATGTTGACGAATTCGACATCATTGCCCAATTCGTCATGTGCTTCCTCGAGAAAAGGCATCTGGTAAATGCAGGCGCCGCATCCCGTTGTCCAGAAGACAAGCACGACGGTCTTGCCTTTGAGGTCGGCGAGCCTGATCTGTCCGCCGTCGAGCGTAGATAAAGTGAAGTCCGGTGCTTTATCGCCGACCTTAGATCCAATCGGCACTACGCATCCAGCGATTCCTGCCAGCAGTATTATCGTCGCAAGTATTATGAGGATTGATTTTATTCGGCATCTCTTTATAGTCATGACAACTCTTTCGTCTTTTAGATAGAATATGTAATGATATCGGCCAGCATCAGGCTGCCGATTACAATCAGTAGTATACTGCTTGCAATAGAAGTCCATACCGAGTGCCGGCTGAACCACCTGAGCACCGGCTTCGCTCTGTCCAAAGCCAATCCTACGATTATAAAGGGCAACCCCAGCCCCAGCGAGTATACGGTGAGGAGCAACGCTCCCTTTGCCGCTGTCTGCGCGACTGCCGCCATGGTCAGAATCAGACCGAGCGTGCCGTATGCGCAGGTACCAATGCCGACGGAGAAAACAGCGCCCATCAGTGCAGAGCGCATATATCCTACTTTGCCCCAGAAAGGACGGCTCAGTGATTTTTCGAAATTAAGCCTCGGTATCTTCATCGCAGCAAGCAGGTAAATTCCAAACAATATCAATAGCACGCCGCCCGCTATCCTCAGGATATCGTTAGGGATGAACATGCCGAAGAGCCCCACAGAGGCTCCCATGAGGATGTAGATTATGGAGAAACCGATGACGAAGGCGACCGTATGGATGAAGACGGCTCGTCTTTTGGTCTCCGCTGATAGAGAGACCACTCCGCCTATGTTTGCGATGTATATCGGCACTAAAGGCAAAATGCATGGCGAGAAAAATGCCGCGATTCCCGCACCAAAGGCGATGGGATAGGATACTTCAGTCATAGAGCCTATTTATCGGGGCTTACGAAGCTTTCTTTTTTTTGCCCTTATCGCTTAATGTGATGCGTCTGCCGCTCTTCTCTTCGCCAAGGCGCTTCTGCTCCTCTTCATGCAGCCGCTGTCCGAAGTTTATGGCGCTAAGATTCTCCTCTTTGTATTTCTTGGGCAGTACCGCTATTATCTCGCTCTCGGATACCTTTATATCTGCCAGAACCATCAGGCGTCCCAGCGCTATCATGTATCCGAATAATTCCTTGCCAAAAATCTCGGTGCCCAGTTCGCTGAAGGGTATTTCCTCGTTTGTTGGAGGAATGTCCTCAAACTTGAGGGCTTTTCCCTTCACATCGCTGATGCCGGTTTGATACACCGTTGTCTTTGCGCGAAGTTCCTCGGCCTTGTCGGATAGCTTCAGCAATATATCGGCCTCATCAATCACAGGATTATCGATCTTCTCTTTGCCGTAAACCAGGTGCGCCAGGCTCAGGCCGCCTCTTACCGCAGCGTCGTAATCGTATAACAGACTCACTTCGTATCCGAGGTTTTTGAGCAGCTGTGCCAGGGTGATGGAGATAACTCTTACTCCCTGCCCGCCTTCTCCAGAAACGATTATCTTTTTCATATCCAGTCCTTCTCTAACCCTGGCGTATTATACCGATCTCATCCGGTTCCAGGTGGTCGTTGCCGCGCGGAGCTTTTTTGTAAGTGCGCTTGTATAGTTGTAACATTTCCCATGCGGAGTTGAATCCTATTCTGCGGCCGTTGTTCTCGATACACTGCGAATTAATCTCCACAAATGCGAAGCCGGGCCACTCGATAGCCTCCCTGATGCATTTCTGCATGTGTATTTGGTGATATGCGGTGGTTCTGGCATAGAAGTACTTGGCCGCGCTCTTGATCAAGTTTTGAAGATTGATGGGGTTTTTAAACGCGCCTGCCGGTGTGCTTACGGTTCTAGTTCCCAGAGGCGTGGTCGGTCCCGCCTGGCCGCCGGTCAGGCCGTATATCTGGTTGTTGTTACATATCACTGTTATGTCTACGTTGCGTCTGGCGGCGTGAATCAAGTGATTACCACCTATACTAGAAAGATCGCCGTCACCGGAAACAACGATTACTTTCAGGTTCGGGTTGACTGTCTTAATCGCTTCCGCCATGGGCAGTGTGCGTCCGTGCAGGGTATAGACGGTATCGATATTGACATAACCCGAAAGCCTGCCGGTGCAGCCTATCCCGGTTATAATTGTCGAGTTTGTATTGTCGAGACCTAGCTGGTCCATTGCCTTGGTCAACTGAATTAGGATCTGTCCGATACCGCAACCGGGACACCATTTGGTAGGGAAGCGGTCCAATCTGATCAAGTCTTTGTACATTAGTTAACCTCCCGGTTCAGCTTGTCCTTCAAGCCCTGTATCGCCTCATCAAGGGAAATCTTCCCGCCGAGCAGCGGTATGCTTATGACATTCCTTTTAAGCTCGCACTCGACGAGTCCGGCATACTGGCCGTCGTTTGCTTCAATAACCGCTATGTTTTTGTAGTCTTTCGCATATTTTCGCAATTCATCGCTCAGCAGCGGGAAGATTCGAATCGGACGGAATATGGAGAAGGATGATTTCAGCGGAGCTATGACCCGCGATGTGATGCCGTAAGCGATGAGCAGGGTGTCGCTCTTTTTATTACCGGCGAATTCGAAATGCGCATAGTTCTTAGCAACGTTCTCATGTCTGGCCTTCACTTTATCATGCCAACGTCTGAAGGCCATTTCATCCGCCGTGCGCGGGCTCAGGTTCTCGTCATGGGTCAGCCCGGTGAAAGTTCTCTTTCCTTTGCCCAGCGGTGGTATACTGCGCGGCACCACTTCTACTTCGATCGTATCCAGGTCGACCAGTTCATACAGGTGGCTGAGGAAAGCGTCTCCCAGGAATATGACGGGAGAGAGGGACTCCTCGGCGGCGTTGAAGGCGGCGATGGCGTATCGGTAGCATTCCTCTACTGAATTGGGATAGAAGACCAGTGGATAGTAGTCGCCGCTACTGCCGTATTTCGTTTGCAGTATATCGTGTTGGGATGGTCTCGTCGGCATTCCGGTTGCCGGCCCGACACGCTGCACATTTATATATACAGAGGGTACTTCAAGCTGATGGCCGTAGCCTATTGTTTCCTGCATCAGGCTGAAGCCGGGACCGGAGGTTGCGGTGAACGCCTTGGCTCCGGCCAGCGAGGCTCCAATCACTGCGTTGGCCGCCGCGAGTTCGTCCTCACTCTGGATGAATTTAAAGTTAGGGTTCTTGGCATTGAGCTCGGCAGCCTGTATTAGAATTTCAGTTGATGGTGTTATAGGATAGCCGGCAAAGAAAGTCGCGCCGGCTTTAACAGCACCGAGGAACGTAGCTTCATTTCCATTAAGCAGTTTTTTCATTCTTTTGCTCCTGCAATGGTTGACCGATCACTTCTATAGCAAGGTCGGGGCACTGTCTTTCGCAAAGCCCGCATCTGATGCAAAGGCCTTCAATTTCAACTACCCCTTCCGCTGTTATCTCAAGTGCTTGCTGCGGACAGGCTTCAACGCAGATGAAGCAGCGTTTGCACCACGTCGCGTTCCAGCGGACGCTGGGATAGTCTACATACTTAGCTTTTATTTTGATCATAGCTAATCCCCTCTATTAATTCGCAATCCGTTCGTAAATTATGGGTTTTGTAACAAAGTAACATTCTATCATAAACCGTTTAGCAAGTCTAACGTATTAGGGCTTTCCGACGGACAAAAACAGTAGGCTTCCTATCGGTGCGAGGAAGCCTACTACGAGAACCGTCGAAGCTATGGATTCTAATGTGTCTGAGAATACCTTATAACCAGCGGCGCTACGTTGTACGCGGATGTCACCGCGTGATGTGTGCCAACGCCGTCGCCGCCCGCGTCGACTCCGACGTAGAAAAGGCCCTGGATCGGGGCGATCGGCGAAGGCTTATTCTTGCCGCACTGTCCTACTATCTGTGCCAGTCCGATGCACTCACCGCCGCATCCTGGCACGACGCTGTCCCGCGTGACACGGCTGACGTCGGTTGTGGTATAGTCCTCTCTCTTTATGATGTGCTTTCGGAAGCCCGGGCGGAATTGTTCAATCTTGTCTTCAAAGGCATCCAGCCAGGCTTTTTGGTTCTTTAACTTGGGATCGGCAGGAGCCAGTGTTCCTGTAAGAAGCAACTGTTTGCCCTCAGGCGCTACGGCGGGATCGAATCCCTGTGGATTGAAGAATATCATCATCATATCCTCCGGGATGTTGCCTTCCTTGGCCTTCATGTAGCGCTCCATATTCCACCAGTTGTTGTCCGAGTAGATAATATAAGCGCAGTCCTCGAATACGACTTTATCAAGGAAGTATCGATGGCCTATAAGCGCCAATGACGGAACCAGGCTTCTGATGCGATTGGAATATCCCTTATCGAAATACTCTTCGCCGACAAGCTTAAGCACGGTCGGCTGTATTCCCGCGTTGCTAACGACTATCGGTGCTGAAAAAGTACCTTTGTCTGTGACAATGCCGGTTACCTGGCCGTTCTCGACCGTGATTTTCTCTACCCTTGTGTTGAGATTTACTTCGCCGCCGAGTTGCTTAAAAGCTCCTACCAGCGCCTCGCTTAATTTTGCATATCCGCCCATGAAGTAAGCGGATCCGAGGCCGGTGGTAAACTGGCGCAGTGTCTTGATCATTTCGGAGGCGGAGCACAGGTCTATTTGCACTACAAAAAGGATGTTGCACAGCACGGCGAGGTAACTATATGCGCCCTGGGGGATGCTGTATTGCATTACAAAATCATGAAAGGTTACATCGTCAAGCGCGCTGAGTTGTTCGGGCGTCATTGTCGACATTTCCTCGAACATCCTGTTGACATTGGCAAGTCCTTCGGGATCGTTCATGAGCATTTCCGGTATCTGCATCGGAGGGACGAGAATATAACTTATATATTTATCTGATCCCTCAGGTTTATAAAGGAACCCGCCGTCTTTAGGTGTCGCTTTCCCGGACATTATGGCGGCTAGGCTTCCCGTTGTTGGAAAGACATCGGACATCGGAGCCTGAGCGCCGACCTCGTTGAGTACTTTTTCAAACGTGGTGTTGTAGCGCGGCAGTCCCATTACCGGCCATAGCTCATAGGTAAAGCCGTCTTTGCTATAGTTCAGAGCCTTTCCGCCTACTCGGTCGTTCTTTTCCACAAGCAACGTCTTAAGCCCTCGTTTTTGCAGCAATGCGGCACAGGCGGACCCTCCCGGCCCGGCTCCGACGACGATAGCGTCAAATTTAGTTCCGGCCATAATCTTCCTCCTAACCTGTTATTTTTCTCAAAAAACCTTATCCGATATTACATCGGCAGAGCAACTATAACATGTAGAGAGCCCGCGCTGAGATGCTATTTCTTTGGCGTCGGGCTCTCTATGATCTACTATTTTCGCAAGGTTCCTATTTAAAATAGGTGTTCCAGCATTTATCAACCGCAGGAGTCGGCTTCCACCATTTCTGTATCTTCAGGTCGTCGGCAACCTTGTTGGCGGTTGTGACACCAGGACCAAAGGTCACCAGTCCGCCGGAGTAGCTGGAGGCTCCGCCGATGTACAGGTTCTTTATCGGTGTGACGTGGTTGGAGCACTCGTCGTTGGGACGCTGATGTCCCATCTGCAGCGAATCGTAGGCGCCCTGCTTTATCGATCCTTTGACCATGTTCGGGAACTTGTCCTCGATGTCAGCGGGAGTCGTCATATTCCAGAACATGACGTTCTTCTTGGTCATATTCGGAGCATACTTCTCCAGGACCTTGCGCTGTACCTCAGCACGCTCTTCCTTGAACTTCATCTTGAGCCAGTTGTCCTTGCCGCCCTTTATCTCGTACGGCGCCATCTGAGAGATGAGGCCGGAGCATTTGCCCTGCGGCGCCTGGTACGGGTCGTGCACGCTGGGGAAGCAGCAGCTGAAGCCCTCGGGCTGGGGTATCTCGCCTGTCTTCTGGAGCATAGAGTCCCAGACTCCCTTCAGGTTATCCTCGGTCTCATAGCCCAGTATGTAGATGAAGGCTTTGTTCACATCGGGATTCTTCTCCGCGGCCTTGAAATTGGGGGCCTCCCTCAAGGCCAGATGCTGGTGGCACAGGCTCCAGTGTTCCCATTGCCAACCTTTGACCTTATCGACAAAATTCGGGTCGAGGTTCTTCTCCCCGATGAATTTGAGGAATGTGCTGTCAACGTCAAGTGTGCTGATGACGGCCTTATCCGCCATGTACACGCCGCCGTCGGTAAGCTCGATGCCCTTGGCCGTGCCGTTCTCTACGATAATCTTCTTGACGCAGGCGTTGGTCAGAATCTCAGCGCCGTACTCAAGGCAGAAGCGGGTCAGGGCATTAGACAAACGGTGCGAGCCGCCCTGCACCAACTGGTAGTTGGCTGCGCGGTTGATGAGCAGCGGCACCAGGTAGCTGACGCCGGTCATGTCATACTGCAGCGCCCAGTGGCATGCTACGAAGAGGAACATTGTCCTGACGACATCGTGCTCGAAGAGCTCGTTAACGATCTCTTCCGGAGTCTTTTCTGTCAGTTCATTGATGTCCTTGCCCCACTCGGTCTTTTCCATGCCCATTACGGCGTCGAGTGCCGGAAGCGTCGGCAGGTAGGTGGCCGGGCCCAGGAACTCGTCGACCAGCTTCTGGAACCTCTTTGAGTTCTCGCGGTAGCTGTCGGCGTCCTTCTTGGAGAACTTCTCTATCGACTTGGCTGTCTTCTCGGCGTCGGTGTAGATGGACACCGAATTGCCGTCGAGGAGCGGCATACACCACTGGTGCTCGGGACGTATGTACTGGATGCCGTACCGCTTGTCGAACTCGAAGTCCGGGGTCGTGGGGGAGTAGTCCACCATCAGATGATAGATGGCGTGCGTGTTGTGGTAGAAATCGGGCAGGGTTATCTGTTCGGTAGCCAGCCCTCCGCCGATCTCGTTTCGCCTCTCTAACACGAGTACCTTGAGCCCCGCTCTCGCCAGATAACAGGCTTCCGTGAGCCCGTTGGGGCCGCCGCCGATGATGATTACATCGTAATTCTTTGCCATTTTCCCTCCTTGTATTTCAGGGTTTTTATTTTATGTCCTTATAGTTACTTACATTAACTCTATATCGTGGCAACCAGGATCGACGATGAGCGTGGGTTCGGTCAGCTTCTGAACCTCCTCGGGCGTCCAACCTGGAGCAACTTCTTTAAGCACCAATCCCTTATCGGTTACTTCAATCACGGCTATATCCGTAACCAGCAAGGATACACTTTCTATAGCTGTGATGGGATAGGTGCATTGTTTAACTACTCTTGGTTTGCCGTCTTTGGTGACATGGTTCATGACTACTATCAATTTCTTGGCTCCTACAGCCAGATCCATGGCACCTCCGATAGTGCCTATCTTCCTCTCGGGGACCATATAGTTTGCTAGGTCGCCCTTCTCCGAGACCTGGAAGCCTCCCATGACGCTGATGTCAAGGTGCCCGCCGCGGATCATAGTGAACGATTCGGCGTGGTCGAAGCAGCTCATGCCGGGCTGGACTCTGACGGTCTGTCCTCCGGCATTCTGCAAGTCCTGATCGCCTTCTCCAACATTGGTGATCTCGCCGAAGCCGAGTACGCCGTTCTCGCTCTGGAAGATGACTTCCCTGCCGGCGGGTATATAGTTCGCAGCCAGCACAGGTATCCCGATCCCTAGGTTGACATAGTTGCCATCCTGGAATTCCTTGGCTACGCGGAGGGCCATGGTCTCTCTATCAAGTTTGAATTTCTCTTCCATAACTTCCCTCCTTACGCGCTCTTTCTTTCCATGAACCTATCGTGGGACTCCTGGGCTTCCTTACTGATCTCTCCTCCGTCCGCTTCCACGTACTCCGCTGGCCTCTTAACCACTCGATCCACATAGATGCCGGGAGTATGTATCTCGTCCGGCTTCAGCTCGCCCAGCTCTACGATCTCGTCAACCTCCGCTATGGTGACCTTGGCCGCGCCGGCCATTGTGCCGTTGAAGGTTCGCGAGGTGTATCTATATGTCAGATTACCCCAGCGATCGCCCTTGTGCGCTTTGATTACGGCGAAGTCGGCCTTTATCGGCAGTTCCAGTACATATTTCCTGCCGTCGATTGTTTTTACTTCTTTGCCTGTCTCGACAACCGTACCTACTCCTACCGGCGTGTAAATTCCTCCGAGTCCCGCTTTGGCTGCCCTGATGCGTTCCGCCAGTGTGCCCTGCGGAACCATCTCCAACTCGACTTCCCCGGCGCGGAGTTTCTTCTCAAAGTTGTTCTGGTATACAGCGCTGACCGGGGCCGAGGCTATCGCTTTCTTTATGCAGTTGTTGCGCACAAGAACGTCGATATCCTCCGGGAACTTGTATCCCAGCAGCTTCCAGACATCCTTGCCGAAACCGCAGGAGTTGGATACGGTAGTGAGGTTCTTGACTCCCTTGCGGGCCAAAGCCTCCAGGAGCATGGTAGGAGTGCTTGATACGGTGCCGAAGCCGCCTATCATTACTGTAGCGCCGTCCGGTATATCGGCTACCGCCTTATCGAAGCTAGACACTATCTTATTTACAGGCATGTCTTACCTCTTCTACTTCTTTGCCAGGGGGCTTGTAAGCCCGGATTCTTTCGTCTTCTTAAGTACCTCCAGCCAGGTCTGGTACAGCGTATCAGCATCTTCGCCTTGCTGCCACGGTCCGGGCAGTCCGAGGTCCTTGGCTATGATCTGATAGCAGTTGTAGGACTCGGTAGCGCCTGAGTTTGCGCCCAGGTGCCACGCAGCGCCGGTGGCGTAGAGGTTCTTTATCGGGGTCCTGTGGTTGGCCAGCTCCGGTATCGGCCGCTTGTCGTCGCACTGGTGCGATACTCGGTCGATAAGGGACATGGTGCCGTTGGGTCCCGTGTTCTTCATCCTAAGGTTATCGTAAGGCGTATTCATGTCAACGCCTATTATATTGTCCCAGTTCATATTGGGGGCATGTTTCTCCCATATCTTAATCAGTTCCTCGGCGTACCACTTCTTGATATCCAGCCATTCGTCCTCGGTATGAGCGGTAGCCGGCGGGCCAAGCTGCTCGTTATTGGCGATGTGCTTGCCGGGCGCCGCGTAGAGCGGGTCCACCATGCTGTGGCTCCAGACAGTCGGACACCAGTCCTTGGTCGGCGGCCACATGCCCAGTCTTCCGTAATAAGCCTCACGCACCACGTGGTATGGATCGGGATCTTCGGCGAGACCGAGCCAGAATGAGTCGTTGATATCGGGGTTGAACGAGGCCACGTTATACTTCGGCGCCTCATGACAAGCGAATGTGTACCACATAAGACAGCCGAACTCCGTTTCAATCAGCTTGATCCGCTTCTTGAAAGCCGGGTCCAGGTATTCCTCGCCGATGAGGTCGAAGGCCAACTGCATCGGGCTCAACGTACTGACGACGAACTTGTTGGCCTTGATCTTGGTGCCGTCTACAAGCTCGATACCCTTGCACTCGGCGTTCTCTATGATGCACTTCTTGACCTCCTGTCCGAGGAAGAATTTGCATCCGTCGCGGCAGAGTATCTTATGCGCCGCGTGCGCTACCTGATGCGTGCCGCCTGGTATAAACGCAATCGACGGCTGCATGGCGGCGAATCCGAACGTCCATGCGCCGGCGCCCGGCTGGCTCGGGTCCATAGCCGCTGACAGCACGAATCTGATGTTACAGTACTGCATCTCCGGGCTCTCCCAGAGCTCCTGAACATTGTGAATATGAGGAGCAGCAAGGATCAGCGCGTCCGGGTTCACGCCCTGCCCTACTTCTATCATAAAGGGATACTGTGTCAGCTGTCTCTCAAATACCTTGGGGTCGGCGGCTCTGATCTCGGCAGGCTTGTACATCATATCGATCTGTACGGCCTGTGCCGCCGGATTCATCCAGTACTTCCTCAGTCTGAGCCACTTCTCCGCATCCTCTTTTGAGAAACGGGCGATTTGTTCGGCGGTCCTGGTCTGGTCGGGATCGTACTTCTCGCTATAAATAGCGAGACAGTTCTGATCCTTCAAGAACGATCCGCCGCTGGCCACCAGGTGTTGTTCCAGCCTGCAGCCGTACTCCCATATCTCAGGGAAGTCGCGCCACAGCGGCGTGTAGTAGAACGGCAGCTGGATTGTTGCATGTGTGTTGCCGCGGAAACCCGGCGCGGAGATCTCCTCCGTAGCCAGACACCCGCCGATCTCATGCCGCCTTTCATAGATTCCTACGCTCAGGTTAGCGTACTTGATGAGGTACATGGCGAGGAACAGCGCCTTGTTACCTCCTCCTACGATTACAACATCAAACGTCTCTTCAGCCATTATTACCTCCTTGATTTTTTATGTAGCAGGCTTAGAGTGTTAGAACTTTATTACGCTGCGAATTACCTCTCC
The DNA here is from genome assembly GCA_041649635.1 of Dehalococcoidia bacterium. NCBI lineage: Bacteria > Bacillati > Chloroflexota > Dehalococcoidia > Dehalococcoidia bacterium. Next base: position 53,402 of record JBAZMV010000007.1, on the reverse strand, counting down.
CTTTTTCATCGCTTCAAAGGCCTCGTTGATCTGATCCAGCTTGTAGGTCTTTGTTATCAGCTTATCTATGGGGAGTTTGCCATTCATGTAAAGGTCAACATACTTTGGTATGTCGATCTGCGGGATGATATCGCCCTGAACCGCGCCGGTTATCGTCTTGCCCAGTAAGAATTCGAACGGTGCGATGGTCAGCATGCTGGTAATAGGAGCCATGCCTGAAACGACGAACACACCGCCGGGGCGGATTGAGCCGAGTGCTTTTACCATTATATCTACATTACCGATGAACTCGAGAGCGTAGTCAACTCCTCCGCCGTTGATTTCAAAAATCTTTAACTGGGGATCGTCGTTCTTTGCGTTGATAACATGGTCGGCACCGAGTTGTTTAGCCATCTCAAGTTTGTTATCCAGGGCGTCGATTGCTATTACTTTAGCTCCGGCAAGCTTGGCGCCCATGACAGCGGCGAGTCCCACACCTCCGCAGCCGAAAATAGCTATTGTCTCTCCGGCTTTCACTTTTGTGGTGTTGATCGCAGTGCCGATACCGGTGCTTGCGCCGCATCCGAGCAGACACACTACATCAAGGGGCGCATCGTCTCTGACCTTCACCGCCGATCTCTCGTGCACTACCACTTTCTCGGCGTAGCAGGCCAGTCCGAACAGGTGGTGAATCTGCTGGTCTCCCTTGCGTGCGCGCATCTGGCCGTACGGCAGTGTGGCCATCATTTGAATAGGCAGATTCTCCACGCACATCGTGGGCCGGCCCTCATAACAGAAACGACATTTGCCGCAGCTGAAAGCGACCATCATGATGACATGATCGCCCGGCTTTACGGTCGTTACGCCCGGCCCCACCTTCTCTACAACGCCTGCTCCCTCGTGTCCGGGAATCACGGGCATGGCCGCGGGCATCTCGCCCTTCATGAAGTGGAGGTCTGAATGGCAGACTCCCGTCGCTTCAAGCTTGACGAGTATCTCGTTTGCCCCGGGCTCATCGAGCGTCACATCCTCAATCTTCAATGGAGCTCCGGCCTCATACAAAACAGCAGCCTTCATTAGTTCAACTCCTTTCCTAATTTTATTTTGGTTGGATGTCTGGACTTTCCAGTACACCCTCTTTCTTGAGATTCTCTATATCACCGTCGCTCATGTGAAGAAGTTCGCGACAAATCTCATCCGTATGTTGTCCCAGCAATGGAGCGGGAGTGCTGGCTAGCGCTGGCGTCCCTGACAGCTTTAGAGCTACGTTGGGATACAACCGTTTCCCTACAATGGGATGGTCCAGCTCAACCAAGGCATTGTCGTGCAGGATTTGCGGGTCTTTCATCGTATCAGGCGCTCGTTGTACGACACCAGCCGGTACACCGGCTTTCTGCAACAATTCCTGTACATCCCACGCATCGAGAGGGGTTGTCCATTCTGCGACGAGCTTATCCAGCTCGTCGACGTTTTTAAGCCTCTCCAATAGTGTTGCGAATTTAGGGTCTTCGTCCCATTCCTGATGCCCTATCGCTTTTGTGAAACTGTGCCACTCCTCGTCGGTGAAAACGCTTATAGCAACCCAGTTGTCCATGCCGGTGCAGGGATAAGCTCCGTGAGGGGCTGCATAGGGACAGCGGTTGCCCTTCGGTTCAGGTACGCGTTTGTTGATAGTGTAGTCGAGATACGATTCGCCGATAAGGGATGCGGCTACTTCCGTCTGCGCCATATCTATATACTGTCCTTTGCCGGTGCGGCGTCTGTAATCGAGAGCCGCCATTATTCCTATGGCGCACTGCTTGCTCGCCATGTGGTCTGGCAGAGGGGAGTTGGAACCGACGGGATACGGGTCGTCGGGATGCTTCCAGATAGAGAGCATGCCTGAGCCTGCCGACAGCATAGGGCCGTATGCCGGGTAGTCGCTGTGCGGCCCGCCTCCGCCGAATCCCTGGCTGCTTAAATATATGATGTCGGGCTTTATCTTGCGTACCGATTCGTAATCGAAGCCCAGGCTCTTGGCTACCCCGCCGCGCTGGTTCTCCGCGAAGACGTCCGCCTTCTCTATCAGTTTTTTTAAAATATCCTTACCCTTCGCGGTTTGCAGGTCCAGGCCTATGCTAAGTTTGTTTCGGTTGGTTTCATTAAAGCCGGCGCTGCTGTTCTTCTCCGCCGCTATTGTCCTCACGAAATCGAGGTTCTTGCTCGATTCGATTTTAATAACTTTCGCACCGAGTTCCGCGAGTAACCTGATGCCGTCCGGGACGGCCACGCCGGTGCCGAAGTCGAGAACTAATATGTCTTGTAAAGCGGTTTGTGCCATATTCATATCCTCCCTATATCACTCCGGCACCCTTGAGTATTACCAAATCCTCTTTTGATAAGCCCAGTTCATTACAGTATATCTCCTCATTGTGCTGTCCCAGAAGAGGGGCACATGATTGTATCTTTGGTTGAGTTGCCGTCCATCTGTAGGGCGGTCCCGGGTAGAGACCTTCGCCGATAACCGGATGTGTGACCTTGGTGAAATAATTTCTGGCATTGGCATCCGGGCTGTTTATGAACGTGGGTATATCATATATCGGAGCGATAGGAACTCCCTCCTGGAATCCTTTTTCCCAGATCTCCATCTGAGTGAACTGTGTTGTAAACTCAAGCATTATGGCCAATAAGTCCTGGGAGTTACCGATACGGTAGATAAAACTTTCCCATTCAGGAAGCGACAGTACCTCGGGGCTGCCGAGCACTTTCACCAGGGCCTGCCATTGCCGCGGCGTAAGTGCGATTACTCGAATGTGCCCATCCTTGGTCGGGTATACCGGATAAATCGAGTCGCCTAATCGAGACTCCGGCATGGGCAACGGGCCTCCCGGGGTTAGAGAGTGAGAATAAATCGGAACCGACCAGGGGTAGAGGCCGGTGCGCGCGATCTCGTGTACCGAAGCATCTATCTTCTGCCCGCCGCCTATCACCGGGCGGGCGTACAGCGCTGCTATTATCTCAACAACGGCTATCAGCGATGCGGCGTCGTAGGCGGGCATGCCGGGCAGCAGTGTCGGCGCTTTGCCGGGATAGCCGCTTGTTATCATCACGCCGCTGAGAGCGAAGTCGACGATGTTCGAACCCTTATAATTTTTATACGGGCCGTCCGTGCCAAATTCCGTGAAGCTGGCCATGACGATATTTGGATTAATCTTCTTAATGTCTTCGTATCCAAGCCCAAGGTCGTCCATGTAAGCCGGGCCGAAGTTCTCTACAACCACGTCGGCTTTCTCAGCCAGCTTTTTGAAGAGATTTATACCTTGTTCGGTTTCGATATTAAGGGTGATGCCGCGTTTGCTTGCGTTGCGGTATATGTAGAAGAAGCTTTTCTCGGGATGGGGATCGTCGTTGAAAAACGGAGGGATAGAACGTCCCGTGTCTCCTTGAGGGCTCTCAATTTTAATTACGTCTGCTCCAAGGTCTCCCATTGTCCTTGCGCAGTAAGCACCTTTGCTGTCGGTCAAATCCAGTATTCGATATCCTGTCAGCGCGCCTTCCTGATGACTTGTCAATGTATCACCTCTTTCGTGACTTAGATACCGGTTTGAAATAATTGATATCGAGGATGTTGCCGGTGCGTTCATCCTCTCTGAATACCGCCTTAACCCGCATGCCTATCTTGATATTGTCCAGGTCGATCTCGCCCAACATATGCACAAAGCCGGTGTCGGCGCCGTCCAGCTTTATTATGCCGTAGGCGACGGGAAGCTGTCTCTTTAATACGTCCTTCTCGGCGTCGCGGGGAACGCGAAGAACGGTATAGGTGAGCAATTTGCCTTCACTGCCGACCTCAACCCACTTATCAAGCTGTGAGAAGCACTCTTTGCAAGTCGATCTTGGTGGAACATGGACTTTGTTACAGTTGGGGCATTTCAATCCCATTATCTTCTTACCGTCGCGCAGCTCTCTGAGAAATCTGCTCCCGGTCCTGCCAGCCTCAAACTTGTGGGTATATACCATGTGCCCCGAAAAAATAACCGGTGTAGTTGGCTTCATTGGTGTTGTAGTCATCACTTCTTCTCCTCAATAGCGCGGAAATACATGATGTCTTCATATCCACGGCCGCGTCCCTGCTCGCGCCATACAGCCTTGACCCTCATGCCGAGGTGCAGCTTCTCCATGTCCTTTTCCTCCAGCCAGTGCATGATGTAAGGTCCCGTATCGAATTGTATATTGGCCAGAGGGCGCTCGGAAAACGCGAAAGTTCCTTTGCGGATATCGAAGATGGGCATCCCAGCCTTAGTGAACTGCACTACAGTTCCTTCGTCCCCGATCTCCTCCCAGTTATCATGAGTGAACTCGGTGAAGCAGTAGCCGCACATCGCCTCGGGCGGGAACAGCAGCTTTTTGCAGTTGGGGCACCTGATGCCCCATATCCTCTTATTTTCTTTCATCTCCGTAAAGACGGTGCCGACGTACGGGCCCATGGACCAGTTATACGGTATCTTGGAGAAGAACTCTACACCGATCAATTCCTCTTTTTTCTCTTCTGCCATGCGCATTTCTCCTTGACTTAGAGTGATCTCTTGAGTAGAACCAGCGTTGTCCAGTTTGTTCCTCCAAGGCCTGAAGACAACGTGGTTTTGATATCCTTTGTGCATTGGTGCTCTCCGGCGTCTCCGCGGATCTGGAGGGCGGCCTCTCCGATGCGCAGCATGGCTGTAGCGCCGATGGCGTTAGTGGCCAGCACGCCGCCTGATGGATTCACTGGTATTGGTCCTTCCAGTTCGGTCATGCCTTTTTCTATCAGTTTCCATCCCGTGTTATGCTCGGTTATAAAGAAATGCTCGTACAGGTACATTTCTTCCCAACTGCTGGGCTCGTATACTTCAAAGCAGTCTATATCTTTAGCCGGGTTGGTGATACCGTTTCGCTTATATATATGTCTGGCCGCTATCTGCTGCGATTTCTCCTCAGCTCCGCCGAATACCACCTCGCTTTGCAGCTCGTGAACGGTCTCGTGGTCCGCAACCCAAACCGGCTTCTTGGATATCTTTTTAGCTACCTTCTCGGAGGCCACTATGAGCGCGGCTGCGCCGCATGATTGCGGGCAGAAGTCTAGAAGACGCAAAGGCCAGATAAGTATCGGCGACTTCGCTACGTCTTCTATCGACTTGAGGCCAAGACGCAGATGCGCGTACGGGTTGCGGCAGGCATTTTTATCAGCCTTCAGGCGCACCATTGCCGCGTGCTCCAGTTTGGCGTCAGTATTTTGCATATATTCAACTGCGGCCTGCGCGAACGCTCCGATGGCTCCCTGTACGTACTCGCGCACCTCGCCCGGGGCGGCGGCGCAGAGCGTGCCCATCGAGTTGCCGCGTTCCTGTTTCTGATGGCCTATGGTAAGGACTATATCGAACATACCTGAAGCTACCATGTTAAACGCAGCTATAGCGCCGGTGGAGCCGACCGTGCCTCCGGTGTGTAACTTCATGCCGGATTTCATATACGCTCCGCTTCCATCGACAAGGAGGCAGTCGCCAAGATAAAAATTATCGAAACCATCTATGCTGTTGGTAAGAACTGCCTGTACTTTCTTAATATCGATCTGAGCGTCTTCAAGCGCCGCTCTTACGGCTTCATTGATCATCTCCGCGTCGTTGACCTCAGGCCGCCTGGCCGCCTGTGTCGACCGACCTACACCTACTATCGCCACTCTATTGGCCATATCTTAAATACCTCCGATTAGCTGTTGCTCAGGATCATTACGGTCTGTAGTTGTCCGCAGATGCCCGTTGTACCGTGGGCTAATGCGACTTTAGCGTCCGGTACTTGCCTGGAGCCTGCCTCGCCGCGCAACTGGAGAACCGCCTCGACGACGCGGGTCATGCCTGCCACCTCTGTGGGATTGCCGGAAAGGCATCCGCCCGATGGGTTGACCGGCAGTTTGCCGTCCATCTTGGTCGCGCCGCTGTCTATCATCTTACCGCCGCCGCCGCGCTCGCATAAGCCGAGCCCCTCCAGCCACAGTAACTCTTCGTAGGAGTATTTCTCTGAAATCTCCGCTACGTCTATTTCTTGTAAAGGATTGTTGATACCAGCCATCTTGTAGGCTTGTTTCGCCGCTTTCGTCAGTGCTTTGCAGTCAGCCAGATCGCGGTCTCCCAGATAGTGGGCTTCGTAGCAGTTACTGACGCCGGTTATCCAGACGGGATTCTTACAGAGCTTCTTGGCCTTTTCCTCACGAGCCATAATCATAACACATGCTCCGTCGGATACCGGCTTTGCATCCAGTTCATGGATAGGGTCGGCCAGCATCCTAGAGTTCAGCACATCTTTAACAGTGAGGCTCATGGGTGCCTGCGCGTAGGGGTTGTTCTTTGCGTTGCCGCGGTTCTTGACGACAACCTTGGCGCATTGTTCCGGAGTGATCTTGTATTTGTTCATATAACGATTGGCCTGGAGCGCCGCTGCGCCGAGGAAATCCAATCCAAGTCCTCTCATTAATACCGGCTCGAAGGAGTGATTCTCGATTATACTCGGTGAAGTCTGTGATTCCTTGCAGTGGGTTGTGACGATTAGAGTATCATGTTCTCCCGAGAGTATGTGCATCATGGCATAGAACACTGCGTTTATGCCGTCCGATGCCACCTTCTCTTCGCAGCGGAAGTGCGTGCCTACGAATGATGCTACATTGAGGCTGGATATGGTTCTGCCGTCCCAGAAGTCCTGGGAACAAGTAACGGCAGCGTCGATGCCGCTGCCGTCGTTGACATACTTTAGACCTGTTTCCTGGAGAACCTGCTTGATGGCCTCATAGGCCATCTCCCCTTCCTTTACCTCGGCCCTGTTGGGATGATATTTGGTCTGCGCTACAGCCACAATCCCTATTCTTTCAGGCATGAAACATCCCCCTTCAGTCGAACAAGTGTTTTTAATTGTTAGTCTTTAGTCCAATATTCAGCGGAATTCAGTTTAGCTATTCCGTCTTCGCATAAAGACGCGAAGCGCGCCTTAATACTTTTTTCCGCGACGGAATATATTTTAATACTTTTTTCCGCAAAATGGGAGCCCGCAATTGGATAATTTTTGAAAGTCATTGCGGGCTCCCTTGGTTTATTCGTATTGTAAAAGGTTACTTTTCAAGGTAGGTTTTAGTAAACTTCTCCATTTCAGCGGTAGGCTTCCACCATTTTTTAACTCCCATGTCCTCGGCTACCCTGTTGGCCGCGAGGTAACCCGGACCGCCCAGCAGGGTGCCTCCCGGGTAGACTGAGGCGCCGCACAGGTAGAGCCCTTCTATCGGGGTCTTATGGGCCGAGCAATCCGGATGCGGGCGGTTGGTAAGCATCTGTGTTGGGATATAGTCTCCGTGCTTAATGGAGCCCTTGCGCATGTTCGGGAAGCGTATTTCGATATCCTCCGGAGTCTCTCCGTTCGTTTTTTGTATATTATTGTTCTTGGTGAAGCCCGGAGCCACCTTTTCCCACTTATCGAGTATGGCCTGGTTGAGTTCCGGCTCGCGCTTGGCCCAGCCGCCCTCGATATTATAAGGGGCGTGCATCTGGAAGAAAGACACGTGTCTGCCCGGCCATCTGGTCAGGTGGGGATCGAAGATGGTTTCGCAAGTGGCATGTCCGCAGAAGTTCTTCAGGTCGATCTTACCTGCGACCACGTTATCCCAGTGCGCCAGCAACTGGTCTTCGCCCTCGACGCCGAAGATCGTCATAAAGGCTTCGTTGACCCACGGGTCATAGCCCCTGACCGGCTTGCCGTCCTTATCCAGTTTCTTGTAGACGGGAGGCTGCATGGAAGCAACGTGCAGGGTATGGAAGCTCCACTTGTCCCAGACCCAGCCCTTGAAGGCTTCAGCCAGCGTTCCCGGCAGGTTCTTCTCTCCGACAAAGTCGAGGAAGGTGGTCTGCGGGTCGAGGCTGGAGATAACGACCTTGGCCTTGAGCGTGCGTCCTTCTTGCAGTTCTATGCCGGCAGCCTTGCCGTTTTCCATGATGATCTTGGTGGCGGCGGCGGCTTCCAGGACGAGGCCGCCGTTTTCCACTATAACGCGCTCGAAGGCGCCGGCGAGCTTATGGGAGCTGCCGTAGCAGTAGCACTTATTAATGCCCCGGGACATCTGCAGGGCTACATACCAGCCCATGCCGCTCTCGCGGGGATCGCAGCCCCACATGCAGGTCATGTACAGGAGCATTGCGCGGATCTTGTCGTTCTCGAAGTGCTCGTTGATGATATCGATCGGAGCCATCTCCATCATCTCGAGCATTTCACTGCCGACCTCGGTTTTTTCCAGGATTATCTGCGAGTCGATGGGTGAGATGGCCGGCAGGTAGGTGCAAGGGACCAGGATCTCGTTAGTGATCTTGTTCCACTTACGAATCATGTGGCCGTAGGTATTGGAGTCCTTCTGCGAGAATTTACTCATTGAGTCCTTGGTATCGGCAGCCATGTTGGACATCAGGAGAGAGGAGCCGTCATCGAAGACCATAGCGGTCTGGGAGTTTGGTTTAACCCAGCTGATGGCGTGCTTATCGAGATTGAAATCCTTGATGGCCGGCATGTAGTCGACCATCATATGATATATGATATGCACGTTGGAGTAGTAGCATGGGAAAAGGATCTCTTCGGTGCTGAGGCCGCCGCCGACTTCCCACCTGCGCTCGACGAGGCAGACCTTCATGCCCGCCTTGGCCAGGTATGCGGCGCAGATAAGGCCGTTGGGTCCGCCGCCGATGATGACGGCGTCCCATTCGCTTACATCCGGGAACTCTTGAAACGGTCCTGATATTCTAGTGTTGATATCGGTTGACATTATTTCATCCCTCCTTAATTGTTATAGGTCGGTTGATTCATTATTAAGTTGCCTTGGCCTGTCCCGGTACAGCCGATGTTTTGCCCGTTAACGATGATGATGCTAAAGCGCGCATCTTCGGCTATAAGACTTCCGTTCCATATATCCTAGAACTCCAGACCGGGCAGACTGCCCTGGATGTCCAAGAGGGTGGTCATACCTGTCATATTAGCTATCAAGGCTGTCATATCACCCTCTATGCGCATCGAGCCAAGGGCTGCAAGCATCGGCAGCTTCTTGGTGGATACTTGCACCATTACTTCATATGGTCCGACTACTTTGGCTGCGTATGCTTTGTCAAGCGTTTCAGTTCTTAGATCACTGGGGGCAGGTTTGATAACAAGGGTATTTTCCACTAGTTTTCCGTTATCGAAACCTATCTTCATTTGGCGATCTTCATTGCCGGGGCAATCGGTTACGAGTAGGATGAATTTGAGGGTTACACCTTTAAGCTTGGCCTTGATCGCGGCGTCAGTGTTGATCATCTGCTCGGTCTGGTCTGACATTTCCTTGGTGAAAAACTTTACCATAGAACCTCCCTTTAATTCTGCTTAAATTTGCCTATTTTATGACACGCTGCGAGGAAAAGTATCACATCTAGAAATGAAAATCAAGTCTTATTTTAATCCACAAAAGATATACAACTTAGGACATTATATGAATAATCAAAAATGGTGGCCGCAGAAAGCATTTTTACCACTTTCTCATGCCAAAGTCAACAGTCCAGTCGCTTCACTGTTCAAACTATGTTCTGGTTGGTGGATTATCGTTATATCCATAAATGTCGATAATGTTATTCAAAATGTATTCAGGAATCATTTGTAATGGTCTGAGTGTGATTTGTATTGAAAAAGGGCCGTATTTCTAAAATCAAAGACTATTTATGAAATATATATTTTTTGCCTTGACATCAACTAAAAATAGATGATATATTTGCTTTCTGGCAGGGCATCTAGCGGAATTAAGTCTCGATCCTCACGTAGTTTCATTTAAATGAAAGGAGAGCATGATGGCAGGTTTTGAGGGTAAAATGCTGGAAATCGATCTCAGTAAAGGTTCTATTTCAAATTCCACAGTAAGCAAGGATATCATTCGTAAATTTATCGGGGGCAGCGGGTTAGGCGCAAAGCTTATGTTCGACAGGGTTGATCCTAAGGTCGATTCACTATCTCCCCAAAATACCCTTTTCATATTAACAGGGCCAACAAGCGGACTGAGCGTGCCGGGCGGGGCTCGATTTTCAATCTGTGCCAAGTCGCCTCTCACCAATATGTTTGGGGAAAGCAACAGCGGAGGTACTTTTGCAACGGAACTTAAACAGGCCGGATGGGATGGCATTATAGTTGAAGGAGCTTCGGACAAGCCTGTATATATATTAATAGAAGACGGTAAAGTCGAGATTAAAGATGCCTCGGATTTGTGGGGCAAGAATACGCAGGAAATAGATGATATTTTAAAGAAACGGCATGAGCGGCAGGAAGCGAAAAAACCGGTTAAGGTGTTATCGATTGGTGTGGCCGGAGAGAAGCTCGTCAGATTTGCCTGCGTCTGCAACGACAAGAAGGATTTTGCCGGCAGATGCGGCATGGGTGCGGTGATGGGATCTAAGAAGCTCAAGGCCGTGGTTGTACGCGGAAGCGGCAAGATAGGCTTAGTCGATCAGGAGAAATTCAACGAGTTGCGAAAAGAAGCCCTCCAAAAGGCGAAGGATAGCATTATCTGTCAGGTCCTCGGCGCGCAGGGCACAAACGCCGCTCTTGGTATCAGCGCTATGATGGGAGACCTGCCGGCGAAGAACTGGGCTCAAGGCGATAACATGGCTATTGCCTCGCAAATCGATGGAGGAAAACTGAGCGGGCCGCCGTTCTATATTGGTAACACTTCATGCCATGGCTGTATGGTGGGCTGTAAACGGCATGTGACTATTCCTGAAGGGCCCTATCAGGGGGAAGTAGCGGAGGGACCTGAATATGAAGGGGCGGCTATATTGGGCAGCTCATTGATGATCGGGGACATGGCTGCAGTTATTAGGATGAATGATCTGTGTAATAACTATGGTATGGATGTCATATCATGTGGCAGTACTATAGCGATGGTCATGGACTGTTTTGAACAGGGCATCCTGACTGCGGCAGATACGGGAGGCGTTGAGTTCAAGTGGGGAGATCATGTAACGGTTGTCAAAGTGATAGAAATGATCGCGAATCGTCAGGGCTTTGGTGATCTGCTGGCTGAAGGTTCAAAGAGAGCTGCGGAGAAAATCGGGAAGGGTGCTTCAGAATTTGCCATTGAAGTAAAAGGCATGGAAGTTCCCGCACACGATCCCAGGGCTAATTATCTGCTTGGTCTTGCGTATGCAACGGGGTCCAGAGGCGCCTGCCATACCAGCGATCCCTCTTACAGTATCGGCACAGGGATTTTTGCCTGGCCGGATGTCGATATCAATTTCGGGGTCAACACAAAGCAGAATGAGGGCGCGGCGATTATTGTGAAGAACGGTCAGGACTTGGGCGCTATCTATAACGCAATGACCATCTGCTATATGGTGGTTGAGACGCTCAATGGAGAAAGTATAGCCGGTATCTTAAATGCCGTGACAGGGTTCGATTATGCTTTCAAGGAAATAAGGGAATGCGGAGAGCGGATCTGGCATATGAAGAGGGGATTATGCAATCTTATGGGTATTACAGCTGCTGATGATATGTTACCCAAGCGGTTACTTACTCCGAATACTGACGGTGGTGCAGCCGGCTCGGCGCCGAATCTGGAACTGATGTTAAAGGAATTCTATCCTGCTAGAGGGCTTGCTGCCGATGGGCGTCCTACTAAGGAGACGTTGAGCAGGCTGGGACTTGGTGATCTCGCGGGCAAGCTTTATCAATAGCATGGTGATTTATAGGCTTAGTAACAAATCTTGTGTTTAGGAGGGCGTTACGAAAGTGCTTATAACAGGCGGAACAGGATTGCTTGGCGGACATCTTGTCGAGCGAATGGCGCAGCAGGGACATCAGGTGCGTGCCATGGTGCGCAAGACGTCTAACATAGAGCATCTGAAGACAACTAGTGCCGAAATCGTTTACGGTGATGTGGAGGATTACGATAGTCTGGTAGCTGCAGCCGAAGGCATGGACGTAGTCATTCATGCTGCAGCCAGGGTCTTGCCGGGGTGGGGCCAGTGGAAGGATTTTCAATCATGTATCGTTGAAGGAACTGAGAACATACTTAATGCCAGCATTGCGGCAGGGGTTAAGAAGTTTGTTTACGTCAGTTCCGGCACTGTTGTGGGTGATGCTGCAATAGGTGTTGAAAAACCTGCGGATGAAAGCGCTCCTTACCTGAATATCGAAAAGCCCAGCCGCGAGATGTTCTACGATTGTGCAAAGGCCAGGGCAGAGCAAACTGTGCTTGATTACCATAAGCAGGGTAAGATAAACGCTACGGTGGTCAGGCCTTGTATGGTATACGGCCCTCGCTGCAGACTCCTTACCGACCGGATATATCGCTATGTGAAGATGTTCCCTGTATTGCCGGGCAATGCTATGGCCAAGACGGCATTAGTACACGTACACGATGTTGCGGATTGCGTCATACTGGCGGCGATAAACGAAAAGGCCGGGGGGCAAATATACAATATTTCACCTGAGGGCGTAGTAACCTATCGTGATTTTGTTAATGCTATGGCTAAGGCTGCGGGGAAATCCGAATTAAAGATAGTTATTCCGCTTGGTCTTGTGTACGCTTCGGCTGCGGTTATGGAGATGTGGGGGAGGTTGATTAGATCCGAGGATGCCCCGTTCCTTACGCGTTCCGACATTAAATTTGTCAGGGATGGCATGTATATCGACAGCACTAAAGCACGGAAAGAGCTGGGATGGCAACCCAAGATATCGATCGAGGAGGGCTGCCGGCAGTATATTGAGTGGCGGAAAGCGGAGAAGAAAAAGAAACGGCAGTAAGCAGACCGTTGGAAAATTGAAGAAAATAATGTAAACTGGATAACGGGGAAGATAATCGCCCCGTTATCTTTGTGAAAAGGGGGAAATTATGGATCCAGTAACAAAGGCCCTCTACGATTCCTATCCCATGGAGAACAAAAGTGACTTCTTTTCAGCCTATGTCTACATGAAGTACATCGATGATTTTCTTTATCACGCCATTAAAATAGCCGGGCAGGCTCCCAAGGATCGCACCGAGTTGCCGGAAGCCGGCATAGATGAGTTGATTGAGGCCGGTGTTCAGCGCATCGCAGAAACAGCTCTTTCATTGGAGACCAGCTTTTATCACGGTAAGGTGGTGAAAATTCAAGACGCGGTCAAGCTGGTTACTCAGAAAGAGCCGTTGAATATATGCCCCCCAGAACAGGTTATTCCGTACAAAGTTGCAAGGGATATAGTACTGGAAAACCCGGAGTCGATAGCGGTGGGGGTATGCGCCTGCCGCGCGGCCTCGCCCAATCCATGCCTTCCCCCTGGGAAGCAGGATGTTTGTCTCTTCATCGGCGATCCTTTCGCTTCATTCATAGGAGAGAAGAATCCGTTGTTCCGCAAGATTACGCAGGAGGAGGCGGTTAAGGTTATCGAGGATGCGCACAAACGCGGCGATGTGCATTGCGCGTATTTCAAAAAGGATGTAGGAAACAAGTTCTTTGCAATATGTAACTGCTGTGACTGCTGTTGCCTAGGGATAAAAATGTGGAACATGCTCGGCGGGATGGTTCCTATAATCGCATCCTCGGGCTATATCGCCACTGTCAGTGATGATTGTAACGGTTGTGGCAGCTGCGATGGCACTTGCCGTTTCAGCGCTATTACGCTGGGTGATCAGGTAGCTGAGATTAATGTGGAAAAGTGTATGGGCTGCGGTGTCTGTGAGGATGTTTGTCCGATCGGCGCTATTAAACTGGTGCGGGACCCGTCTAAAGGCGACCCGCTTGATCTTGATGAATTAAAGAAGCTGAATACAGCTAAATAGTATATTCGGCAGATTAGCTTAATTTTAAAGGGGAATTACGATGTCGCCTCAAGCGCTTGAAGGTATAAAGATACTCGATCTGGCATGGCTTGGCCCGGGCCCTTTCTGCTCGTTTATGCTGGGAGATCTGGGCGCCGATATCATCAAGGTTTTCGATGCCAATCCGGCGAAACGTGGCGGGCCGGTAATGATGCTCTTCGACTCCTCGCGTCCCGGCTTGAGGAATTGTCGTAATATGGGACTCGATCTTAAGTCGGATACCGGCAAACAGGTCTTCAGGGACATGGTAAAGTCCGCCGATGTGGTCATGGAAGGTTTCAGGCCCGGCGTAGTCAAGCGTCTCGGTGTCGATTACGAAACATTAAAGCAGATAAATCCTAAGATCGTCTACGCCTCGTTGTCCGGCTACGGCCAGGACGGGCCGTATCGCGATATGGTCGGGCATGATATCAATTATATATCTTACAGCGGCTTGCTCGGACTCACAGGGCAGGCAGGCGGCAAGCCGGCGCTGCCGGGGTCCGTCATCGGTGATTTCACCGGCGGTATGTCGGCGGCGATCGGCATCCTGGCTGCTCTGGTGTCGAGGGGGGTTACTGGTAAAGGCCAGTACATCGATATGTCGATGACGGATGCCGTTGTGGAGCTGACGTCCATGCAGATCAACCCGTACATATTCAGTCATAGCGGTGCGCCTAAACGCGGTGACACCATGTTCACCGGGCATTTCCCCTGGTACAACGTTTATGAGACCAAGGACGGCAAGTATATCAGCATCGGCGCGCTCGAACCGTGGTTCTTCGGCAATCTCTGTCAGTTGCTCGGATTAGATGAATTTATTCCGTACGAGTTCGATGAGGGCGAGAAGCGCAAGGAGATGTTTGAAGCCTTCCGTAAGAAGTTCCTGACCAAGACGCGTGATGAGTGGGTGTCCATCCTTAAGCAGAAGGATACGTGTGTAGCGCCCATACTTGATGTTGAGGAACTGGAGAATGATCCGCACCTCATCGCGCGTAAAATGATAATGGAAAGCGACCATCCGGTGCACGGCAAGGTGAAGCAGGTCGGCTCGATGCATAAGCTGTCGGATTCACCGATGAAAGTTCGGAATTGGAGCACAAAGTTCGGCGAGCACACCGATGAGATAATGCGCGAGCTTGGATACGATGATGCGAAGATCGCGGAGTTGCGCAAGGCGGAGGTAATCGGCTAAGGGCCGATTTTTTTATAATTGGGCACAGTGTTTATGCAGGCATGGTCGAAATGCCTCTTAAACTGAAATATGCTGTTAGTCAAATAAAAAAGGAGGTGTATTGATGGTAGGGATAATTTCATATGGCGCTTATATCCCGTATCATCGAGTGAGTCGGGAGGAATTCTACAAGGCATGGGGAGGATTCCCGATTCCCGGAGAGAAAGCGGTTGCCAGCTACGATGAGGATGCGGTAACTATGGCCTGGGACGCAGCGAATGATTGCCTGGCCGGTGCCGATCCCAAGAAGATCGACGGCTTGTTCTTAGGCACCACTTGCTCTCCGTATAAAGAGAAGCAATGCTCCACTATCATTGCTACGGCACTTGATATGAAGGAGGCTGTCCGCACCGCTGACTTCACCAACTCGCTGAGGGCCGGCACGTCGGCTCTCATGGCGGCGGCTGATGCGGTCAAGGCGGGTTCGGTAAAGAACATGCTGGTAGTGGCATCCGATTGTCGCATGGGCGCTCCCGCGGGACAGGGCGAGGCCATGTACGGCGACGGTTCCGCTTGTTTGCTGCTGGGCGATAAAGACCCGATCGCTATCATAAAAGAGAGCTACACTGTTTCGGACGAATACGCAGGCGAATGGCGGGCTGATGTCGATCATTACGTTCGCACATGGGAGGACCGCCAGGTGCTTGACGAAGGATATTCGGATCAGCTTCCGAAGGCGATCAAGGGACTCTTGCAAAAAGCAAAGCTTGAGCCTAAGGACATTACAAAGGCCGTTATCAACTCGCCCATGGACGTGAGAAGGCACGGTAAGGTCCTGGTAGAATGCGGTTTCGGCTTCGGTCAGGTACAGGACTGCTTCTTCATGACTGTCGGCACCTGCGGCGCCGCTATGGGCATGATGATGCTGGTTGCCGCACTGGAGGATGCCAAACCGGGCGACAAGATTCTGCTCGCCCAGTACGGCAACGGTGCCGATGCGTTCCTGATTGAATGCACCGAGGCAATCGGTAAGAAAAAGGCCAAAGCGCATCGCGGCATCAAGTCTAATATGGCCTCGAAGAGGATGCTTCCGTATTACAGCTATCTGCGCTGGCGCGGTATCGTGACCATCGAGCGCGCGAGACGGCCGGAGATACCTTTCGCGTCGCTGACGGCTCTGAAACGCAGTCGCAAAGAAGTGCTGTGTCTCTACGGTAAGAAGTGTCTTACCTGCGGCCATGTAATGTGGCAGCTGCCGTTCGGCATCGGCGGCATGACCCCGATACGCGTTTGCTACTATTGCCAGACGAAGGACAATTTCGAAGATTACAAGTTCTCCGATAAGAAGGCTAAGCTATTCTCATACTCGCTTGACCTGCTGGCTGATGTTATCGATCCGCCGGCAACTCCGGTATGTTTAGACTTCGATGGCGGCGGCCGCGGCATGTTCGATCTGACGGACCGCGATCCTGAGAAAGTCGAAGTCGGGATGCCTGTGGAGATGGTGTTCAGAAAACTGTACTATGACCGCGGTATCCATAACTACCACTGGAAAGCAAGACCGGTGAGGGGATAAGAAAGGAGGACGAAATGGCACAGAGTATTAAAGATAGAGTAGCCATAATTGGAATGGGCTGCACCAAGTTCGGTGAGCTATGGGGCAAGAGCGTCTCCGATCTTATGGTGGATGCCGCTTACGATGCGTATGCGGATGCCGGCATCGAGCCCAAAGATATAGATGCGGCCTGGATCGGTAACTGGCAGGAAGTCTCCGGCATGTCGGGTCTCGGCCTTGCCGGCCTCCGGCTGCAATACAAACCGATAACCAGGGTGGAGAATATGTGCTGCACAGGCACCGATGCCCTGCGCAACTGCGCGTATGCCGTTGCCTCCGGCGTGATCGATGTCGGACTGGCGATAGGCGCCGAAAAATTAAAGGACATGGGATTTGCCGGACTGGTCTCCGTATCGCCTCCAGGCACAGCCGGCGTCGGCGGAATCACTACAACCGCGCCGGCGATCTTCGCCATGCTGGCCACGAGATACTTCAATCACTATAACATCAAACCCGATGACGGCAGGAAGATGCTGGCCCATGTCTCAATGAAGAGCCACCATAATGGCAACATGAATCCGAAGGCGCATTTCCATAAGGAGATAACCATTGAGCAGGCAATCAATGCGCCAATCATCGCCTGGCCGTTAGGACTTTTCGACTGTTGCGGCGTCAGCGATGGAAGCGCTGCGGCTATCGTGGTCAGGGCTGAGGATGCCAAGAAGTTCAAGAAGAACAGAGATTACATCACCATCAAAGGTATCCAGATGTGCGTCGGCCCCGCCGAGGGCGTGGTGAAGCCGGAGTATGACTTCCTTCATACCGAGGAAACCACACGCGCGGCGATAAACGTCTACAAAGAGGCCGGGATTAAGAATGCCCGCGAGGAGATCGACATGGCTGAAGTGCACGACTGTTTCTCCATTACCGAGGCCATCGTGATGGAGGACCTCCAGTTCAGCAAGCGCGGACATATGAAAGAGGATATCGAGAGTGGCTTCTTCGATCTGGATGGAGGCTTGCCGGTTCAACCCGATGGCGGACTGAAGTGTTTCGGTCACCCGGTTGGCGCCACAGGTCTGCGTATGATGTACGAGATGTATCTGCAGCTGCTTGGCAAGGCTGGTAAACGCCAGATCAAGAACCCGAAGCTTGGTTTGACCCACAACCTTGGCTCCATGCCGATGGCGTGCGTCATTTCCTGCTCTATTGTTGGATTACCTGAGTAATCGACTAAAGCAAGTTAAAGAGCGGCCTAGCTGGAAAGCAGGCCGCTCTTTTTTGTTAACAAAAACAGCAAAACGCCACATACCTCATGGGCTATGGCGCTTTGTTGTTTGATAAAGCTGTTTTTGATGGAGTAGGAATTACTTGCCGATTCGGAATACTTTTGTGCCGCAGCTTCCGCATGTCCCCTGTGTAGCAGGACGACCGTTCTTCATCTTGATCTGTCTGGGGTTCTTGATCTCTACCTTTTTCCGGCACTTCATACAATAAGCCTGCATCTCTACCTCCTATTGGAATTTGCCAAGAGACTAGCACGTACAAATGAAACTGTCAATAGGTTTACACGCTACTTTCGGTTTTTCCGTATTTGAAGTACTCTTCAGAGGCACTATAAAAACCCGATAAATCATTATATTCTACGATTGGATTGCTTTAGGTATTGCTTTGCCATGGGCCTCCTGAAGCCTTGCGACTTTAACCTTGATCGAGTTGTTGATAACTAGTGAGTCTCCCTTGACCTCTCCGATAGCAATGCATGGTGCATGGAACTTCTTGCATATAGTTTTGATCTTCTCCTGATTCTTACGGGCGGTACTGATAACGATTCTGGACTGCGATTCACCGAAAAGAAGAGCGTCGGTTCGCATCTTGTCCTTTATTGTGATTACGGCACCGTTTCCGCCAAGGATACAGCATTCTGCCAAAGCAACGGCCAGTCCTCCGTCGGAGCAATCATGTGCGCTGGATGCCAGACGCTGTCCGATTATTTCCAGCACAGCATCCTGCGCACTCTTTTCTCTGTTCAAATCCAAGGTCGGAGGCGTGCCTTTCCGGAGATCATGTATAATGCTGAGGTATTGCGACCCGCCGATTTCCTCCTTGTTCCGACCGATAAGTAGAATTACGTCTCCCTCTTTCTTGAAATCGCTGCTGGTGACGTTCTTAACATTGTCGACGATTCCTACCATGCCGATGACGGGTGTAGGATATACGGCACCTTTTGGATTTTCATTATTGAAGCTCACATTGCCGCTAATGACGGGCAGTCCAAAATACTTGCAGGCTTTGGTGATGCCTTCTACTGACTTTACAAATTGCCAGTAAATCTCGGGATTAAAGGGGTCGCCGAAATTCAAACCATCCGTCACCGCCAGCGGCCGCGCTCCACAGCAGACGAGATTGCGAGACGCTTCCGCGACGGCGATCTGGGCACCCATAAAGGGATCGAGGTAACAATATAGCCCATTGCAGTCGATGGTGGCCGCGATAGCCTTGTTCATTTGCTTACAGTAGTAGACGCCGGCATCATTGCCGCCTTTTACACATAGTGACGAAGTCAGTTTTGGATCCACCTTCTCTGCGATGTATTTTTTGGAAGCTAGGGTTGGTGAAGAGAGCAGCGTCAGGAGGGTCTTATTGTAGTCCTTAGGTTCCTTTATTTTAGATAGAGACAGCGTTCTGATTTGTTTCAAGTACCTGGGTTCGCTTGATTCCCTGTCGTATCTGGGCCCGTTGGCCAGGGCTTCGGCCGGCACCTCAGCTACAACCTTGCCATCCTCTTTTACTCTCAGGACACCGCCTTTTATCACTTTGCCTATCACACTGAACTCAACGTTCCACTTTTTAAAAACAGCCTTGACAGCATTTAGTTTCTTTGGCGCTACGATGAGCAGCATTCTTTCCTGGGATTCGGAAAGCATGATCTCGTACGGATTCATTCCCTTTTCTTTGCGGGGGACAAGCGCTATGTCTATCTCAATGCCGGTACCTGCCTTATAAGCGGTCTCAGCCGTTGAACATACGATGCCTGCCGCACCCATGTCCTGCATGCCGACGACAAGTTTCTTTTCGGCGATCTCAAGGCATGCCTCACGTATCTTCTTGCCTATCTTGGGGTCACCGATTGCTACGGCGCCCTTCCTCTCTTTTGCGCTCTCATCCAGACCCGATGATGCAAAGCTGGCTCCTTCGACGCCGTCCCGCCCGGTACGGCCGCCGGCGATGATAACCAGATTGCCAATGCCTGACGCTCGTGCTTTTACGATGTTTTCCTTCTTCAGCAGGCCGACAACCATAGCATTTACCAGAGGATTTCCCTGGTACGATGGATCGAAATATACCTCGCCTGCTATGGCGGGCAGGTCGACCGCGTTGGCATAATCGGTAAAACCGCGGGCTATCTCCTTAAACAGATACTTAGTTCGCTTATCGCTCAGCATGCCGAATCGCAGAGAACTTAAAAGAAACAGTGGGCGGGCGCCGACGGTAAAGATATCCCGTATGCATCCGCCTCCGCCCGTGGCGCTGGCTTCATAAGGTTCAACCGCTGAGGGATGATTATGAGACTCAACCTTGAACACCACGGCATAATCGTCGTCGATAGATACTCCGCCCGAGTTTTCACCTGCGGTGAGAAATACGCCCTTGCCGGTGGTGGGGAGCTTCTTCAGTACCTTGATTGAATTCTTATATGAACAATGCTCGGACCACATCGCAGAGAACATGCCGAGTTCCGTATAGTTGGGATTCCGACCCAATAGCGTCTGAATCTGCTTATACTCATCAGCACTAAGGCCCAGTTCTTTTGCCAGTTTCAAGTTCATTTTTTTCTCTGCCACTCTTTTCTCCTTATCTTAGCTTCTTTCCCGATCATCCTCGTTTCGCGGTTACTCTATATCATAAGATGATACAGCAGGCCGAGGACACTAGCAATACGGAAAGGCGCAAGGGGGATTTTGCCTATGCTGACTTTATTATTCTATCGCGATACCCAGGGCCATTATCGCAGTATATATTTGTCATATGGAGGGCGCGGCTGTTTTTATCGAGGCAGGTGTTTTGTCGACTCCAGCAGCCGTTTTCATTGTGATGTTCGTATTCAACATACAGCATACTTGTGCTATTATTTAGGGGAGGAATATGGCTGTTTCGATTCTTGAAGGATAAGTTATGAAAATCTCGACCGGACTATTAAGAGCTATGGCGGTTTTTGCTGTCGCTGGGCTGCTTCAGGGCCTCGTTGCCTTGAGGTACATCGGCAGGATGTCCGATGACCGCTCTGTGATTATATGGTACTTTATCGTATTAATTTTATATGCGGTTGTAGCAGTATTTTTCTACGTTAAATGGGTTAAGGAGAGACGGAAGGAAGCAGGGGAATGTACAGAGAAAAAATAAAGGTGCTTGATTGCACGATACGTGACGGCGGGCTTATAAATGATCATGACTTTGATGTAGAGTTCGTGCGCGGGGTTTACAAGGCGGTCTCCGATGCGGGGGTCGATTACATGGAGATAGGGTATAAGAATTCCAAGGAGCTTTTCTCGACAGAGAAATTCGGACTGTGGAAGTTCTGCGATGATGATGTTATCAAGCGCGCCGTCGATGGGATAGAATCCAAGACCAAGATCGCGACGATGGTGGATGTCGGCCGGGTGAATCCGGATGAGGTGACGCCGGCTGCCGAGTCGCCGGTGGACATGATCAGGGTAGCTACGTACGTGAAGGATATCGACAAGGCGATATATCTGGTTAATCATTTCGCCGATAAAGGCTATGAGACCACTATGAATATTATGGCGATTTCAAGGGATCGCGGCCCGGAGCTGGACGAGGCGTTGCAACAGGTTGAGGAGGAGAGCAAGGTTCAGGTGGTCTATATCGTTGACAGCTTCGGCTCGCTGTATCAGGAAACAGTGGAGGAGCTGGTCAAGCGATGTAAGAAGTATCTGAAAAACAAGGAGGTCGGGTTTCACGGCCACAATAACCAGCAGCTTGCCTTCGGCAACACCATCGAAGCGATAATCCACGATGCCAATTTCCTGGACGCCACGGTGTACGGTATCGGCAGGGCTGCGGGCAACTGCCCGCTGGAACTACTTCTGGGGTTTCTAAACAATCCTAAATTCGATATACGTCCTGTGCTGGATCTTATCTCTACGCAGTTCATCCCATTAAGGCAAAAGATCGAGTGGGGGTATATCATTCCTCATGCCATAGCAGGCATGCTTAACGAGCATCCCCGGGCGGCTATCGCGCTACGAAACAGCGATGAGAAAGAAAACTATCGTCAGTTCTACGACAGCTTGACCAGCAGCCTGCAGGTTGAATAGGCGGTAAGAAATGATGGACCTCGACAGATTCCGCGCTCTGCCCTTGATGGGGATATTGCGCGGCGTGCAGCCTGACTCCATTGATTCGATTGTGGAAACGGCTGTATCGTCAGGTTTACAGACCATCGAGGTCACCATGAACACACCGGGCGCCCCCGATCTGATAAGGTGTGCCGTTAAGTGTGCCCATGGTCGATTGATGATAGGCGCGGGAACAGTCGTCACTTCCGAGCATATGAAACTAGCCCTCGATGCAGGCGCCGGATTCATCGTTTCACCCATGCTTATATACGATGTCGTAGAATACTGCCGCGATAATGAGATACCGGTGTTCCCCGGCGCGCTAACTCCGCAGGAGATATACAACGCGTGGGTTGCCGGGGCTACCATGGTCAAGGTCTTCCCGTCGAATCTGCTCGGTCCCGAGTATATAAGAGAGATCAAGGGGCCATTCAACAGCATCGAATTAATGGCGTGCGGCGGCGTCACGCCGGAAAACATCCGCTCTTACTTCGATTGCGGCGTCTCGGCTGTGGCCTTCGGCGGCAGCGTGTTCCGCGAGGAATGGCTCAAGGCGGGTGATTTTGATTCCATCGGCAGGAGTATCAAGGCCCTTATCTCCGCATATCACGGAGGCCGCTGAACGGCCTCGTTCGTTTCTTAATCGGGTTTGTGGTATCGAACCGGAGACTGTATGAAGAATCTGCGGACCTACGGCGCAGCCCCTTACGGTATAGCCGTCATCCACGGCGGCCCCGGCGCGCCCGGGCAGATGGCGCCGGTGGCCCGCGAGCTCTCGCGCGACCGCGGCGTGCTCGAGCCGCTCCAGACCGCGGCTACGCTCAACGGGCAGGTCGCGGAGCTGCATGACATAATCGAAACGCATGGAAATCCTCCCATCGTTCTCATCGGCTCGTCATGGGGCGCTATGCTCAGCTATATCTTCACCGCTCGGTATCCGGCGCTGGTGAAAAAGCTAATCATGGTGGGCAGCGCTGTGTTCGATGACCGCTATGCCGCCGGCATACAGAAGACACGACTGAGCCGTCTGGATGCGGAAGCCAAGCGTGAGGTGTATTCGCTGGTGAAAGAGTTAAACGATGACACTGTTGGTGACAAGGACAGATTGCTGAAACGTCTAGGCGAGTTGTTTACCAGAGGCGATGCGTATGACCCGATAACGCTCGATACTGAGATTCTGGAGGTGCGGTTCGATATTCACGAAGGCGTGTGGCGCGATGCCTTGAACCTCCGGAGGAGCGGCGAGCTTCTGAAGATGGGAAAGAGGATCAAATGCCCCGTCATCGCCATCCACGGCGACCATGATCCCCACCCCGCCCAGGGCGTGCGCGAGCCCCTCTCAAAGGTGCTCAGGGATTTCCGCTTCATCATGCTTGAGCATTGCGGTCACCTGCCGTGGATCGAGCGAGAGGCCATGGGGAGGTTCTACGAGCTGGTGAGGGGGGAGCTAGGGTAATCTAACTTTGTATTCAATCGTTATTGGTATTCTTAATTCTAACACCAAATAACTCTAGCCATGAATTTATGGAATATATTAAAAACCAAGCAAACCCAATGTATACGATAATAGCTCTTCCGGTTGAGTTGATGTCAGTCAATATTAAAAACCAAGATGCAATAAAAAGGGCTCCGTAGATGATTTTCAAAGAGGGAGAAGTCAAATGGTGTATATAGTCATTCCATTTTCCTACCATTTCTCGGAACTTTATAATGAAGCTTTGAGGATTTAATTTATTAGGAAAGAACCTGCCTATACAGTGTAGTCCTTTGTCTATGTAGTTCAGTCCTACCGTAACTAGTAAGCAAAGCGATAATCCTAGGGTTAGTCCCTCCATTGGTCGAATCCACCAAGAAGCTTGATCACCTATACTAATTATCGTTATTGAGAAAAGGAAAAAACTCATACCAGTTTCAAGTGGTTCAAATGGGCCTATGTCATTTTGTTTTTTGTCTGGCTGTCTAATTTGTCGTGGCACCAGCGCTGATGTCTTCTTCATATGCTCCGCGTACTCCGGCCTTCGCTCAAGGCTGCGCTTGTCCATCATGGGTATGCTGATGAACAGGAACAGCATAGTTATCGCGACCGGCCCCGCTATGGTCCACCAGTAGGATGGGTTGGCGGCCAGACCGAAGAAGTAGAGCCCCCACCAGAATGATATCTCGCCGAAGTAGTTGGGATGGCGGGAGTATCTCCACAGCCCTTTATCCATAATCTGGCCGGGCTTCCTGGTTTTAACAAATCGCAGCATCTGCTCGTCGGCCATGGTCTCAATTAGTATAGCGGCAGCGGTGACTATAGCTGCGATGTAGTCCGGCCACCATAGCGTTCTCGTCGCATCGGCGAGTACGGGATATAGGGAAAGGCATCCGAGAAAAACTACCAGCGTTGGCACTAGCTCAATGCCTACCAACTCGACCATCCAGAAGCGTTTTTTCGGGCTGTATTTAGCCCGCATGTCGGCGTAGCGCCAGTCCTCGTGCTGCAGGCCGCGCCAGCCGCGCGCCCAGTTCCAGGTGAGGCGCAGGCTCCATAAAACTACAAGTGCGATTACTATCCATGGGCGGCAGGAGGATACCGTCGCGGCAGAGGTTGTTACCCAGAACACCGCTATAGCTACCGGCGCGACGCTCCAGTACGGGTCGTAGAAGCTGGCGTTGCGGAAGAGCCGGGCCAATGCATAGATAGTTAGTGTAGCCGCGATATCGGCGGTGAAGGCGATGAGGATGGGATGCCTGTCGCCTGTAGCCCATCCGATGAGGAAGGCGGCGATGGCGGCATCAATGTAGGCCAGCGTTACCAGGAGAAAGGCGATTCCAAGGTTCTTATTTTTTATTAGCGGGTTATCCATATGCTTGTTGGCGTATATTATCAGCAAAACCGGGATCAGTCAATAAAAGAAGGGGCAGTTTGCACAACTGCCCCTCTATCGTTTGTAGATGAATCGTTACATCGTCGACGACGTAACGGATTCGCTTACTAGGGTTTCCACACCTTCCAGACCTTACCTACCAGGTCCGGCCCCGGTTTCAGAGTCTTCTGACCGGGCTCCCATCCTGAAGGCATCACCTCGCCGGTGGCGCGCACGTGCTGAAACGCTTTTATCTGCCTTATCTGCTCCTTGGGATTGCGTCCCACCTCGGGCGTGAGCACCTCCATGGCCTTTATCTTAAAATCCGGATCTATTATGAAACGGCCCCTGATATTCACACCGGCGGACTCATCGTAGACCCCGTATATTGTGCCGACTCTGCCGCCCGCATCAGTCAGCATGGGGAAGGGCACGCCGCCCTTAACCATCTTCGACAGCTCCTCCTCCTGCCACATCTTGTGCACGAAGCGGCTGTCCGTGCTCATCGAAAGGACTTCTACATCGAGCTTCTTAAGCTCCTTGTACATGGCGGCGACCGCCGCCAGTTCCGTCGGTCAAACAAAGGTGAAATCTCCCGGGTAGAAACAGAGGATTATCCACTTGCCCTTATAATCGGAGAGTTTGACCGGTTTGAAGCCCTTGCCCTCGATAAAGGCGCTGGCCTCGAAATCAATGGCTTCTCCGCCAACACGTACCTGCATCTTGTTAACCTCCTTCACCGGTGCTGCTTGCGCTCCACTTGTGGATTCGGCTGAGGGCAGGAGCGGCCCCTTCACAGGTTTGACACAGCCGTCTTTTTCTGCCATAATCTCCTCCTTTCGTTATTTTTGTTCTAGTGCCATTATATTCTACTTATAACGATAACGACGCTGTCCTAATATCTTCGGATTTATTGCGATCAGGAGAGATCGAAGCGGTCAAGGTTCATCAACTTATTCCAGGCCGCTACAAAGTCGTGCAGGAACTTCTCCTGAGAGTCCTTGCACGCATAGACCTCGGCTATGGCCCGGAGTTGTGAGTTAGAACCGAAGATCAGATCGACGCGGGTGCCGGTCCACTTGACCTTATCCGTCTTGCGATCGCGCCCCTCGAATACGTCAGCTTCCTTGGAGACCGGCTTCCACTCCGTACCCATATCGAGCAGGTTCACGAAGAAGTCGTTGGTAAGCGTTCCCGGCTTCCTGGTGAATACGCCATGCTTGGACTGTTTAAAGTTGGCGTTCAGCACACGTATGCCGCCGATGAGCGCCGTCATCTCCGGCGCAGTCAGCGTCAGCAGTTGCGCCCTGTCAACCAGCAACTCCTCCGCCGATACGGCGTATTTAGCCTTGAGATAGTTGCGGAAGCCGTCCGCCTTAGGCTCGAGCACTGAGAAGGAGGCCGCATCGGTCTGCTTTTGCGAGGCATCCATGCGCCCCGGCGTGAAGGGAACCGTCACCTTGTGGCCGGCTTTCTTGGCAGCCTGCTCGATAGCCGCGCATCCGCCTAAGACGATCAGATCGGCGAGCGAGACCTTCTTGCCGCCGGAGGCCGTGCTATTGAACTCCTTCCGGATACCTTCGAGAGTTTTCAGCACCTTCGCCAGCTGGGCCGGCTGGTTTACTTCCCAGTCCTTCTGCGGCGCGAGGCGGATACGAGCCCCGTTGGCGCCGCCGCGCATGTCGGAGCCGCGGAAGGTGGACGCCGACGCCCAGGCTGTCGAAACTAGATCCGACACAGACAGCCCCGAAGCCAGTATCTTGCCCTTGAGGGAGGCGATGTCTTGCTTGCCGATCAACTTGTGATTGACCGCGGGGATGGGGTCTTGCCATATAAGCTCTTCGGTAGGGACCTCCGGACCGAGATAGCGCGAGCGGGGGCCCATGTCGCGGTGGGTCAGCTTGAACCAGGCGCGGGCGAATGCGTCGGCAAATTCGTCTGGATTTGCCAGATAGCGTCGAGCAATTTTTTTGTAAACAGGATCAAACTTGAGAGAAAGGTCCGCCGTGGTCATCATCGGCCGGTGCTTCTTTGACGGATCGTGCGCGTCAACCACCATATCTTTTTCGGCGACGTCCTTGGCCAGCCACTGATGCGCGCCGGCCGGGCTCTTGACCAACTCCCACTCGTATTTGAACAGCACTCTCAGATAGCCCATGTCCCATTTGGTCGGACGCGGCTTCCAGGCTCCTTCGAGGCCGCTGCTGATCGTGTCGCCGCCCTTGCCTTTGCGGAAGCTGCTCTTCCAGCCGAGGCCCTGCTCCTCGATGGGGGTGGCCTCGGGCTCCGGGCCCACATGGGACGCGGGGCCGGCGCCATGACATTTGCCGAAGGTGTGCCCGCCAGCGACGAGCGCGACGGTCTCTTCATCGTTCATGGCCATGCGGGCAAATGTTTCTCGAACGTCGCGTCCGGAGGCGACCGGGTCCGGTTTGCCGTTGGGCCCTTCCGGATTGACGTAGATCAGGCCCATCTGTACGGCGGCGAGCGGATTTTCGAGATCGCGCTTGCCGGAATAGCGCTTGTCGCCGAGCCATTTGTCCTCGCTGCCCCAGTAGATGTCCTCTTGCGGCTCCCAGACATCCACGCGCCCGCCGGCGAAGCCGAAGGTCTTGAGTCCCATAGATTCAATGGCGACGTTGCCGGCAAGGATCATCAGATCGGCCCAGGAGATTTTTCGACCATACTTCTGCTTGATCGGCCAGAGCAGGCGGCGCGCCTTGTCCAGGTTCACGTTGTCGGGCCAGCTGTTGAGGGGCGCCAGGCGCTGGGAGCCGGACCCCGCGCCGCCGCGGCCGTCGCCCATGCGGTAGGTGCCGGCGCTGTGCCAGGCCATCCGTATAAATAGCGGTCCGTAGTGACCCCAGTCGGCCGGCCACCAGTCCTGCGAGTCGGTCATCAGCGCCTTCAGGTCCTTCTTCACGGCCGCAAGGTCAAGTTTCTTGAATTCCTCGGCGTAGTTGAAATCCTCGCCCATCGGATTGCTCTTGTGAGAGTGCTGATGAAGAATCTTGAGGTTCAACTGGTTCGGCCACCAGTCACGGTTGGACGTACCGCCGCCGGAGATGGGTTTACTCATCCTGCCCGTTACCGGACACTTGCTGTTTTCCGTCATCGACTTACCTCCTATTCTGGTCTGATTTTTCTATCGTCTTTATGTACTAAATGCTCCTGTAGGGCTTGTATTGTACTATACAAATGTGGGGGTATCAAGTATGTGACTTTTATCTCAGTTACTAAGTTATGTCGTTAGAATATTGTAGCTGCTGCTTGGTGTCGGGTATGATTAGCATAGCGTAGGAAGCCATATGATACAGACGAATGCCGATCAGATAATACACTCAAAGCGAAATACGTTTTGCGTCGAGATAAAGCGGGATGGCAGTCTGGTGGTGCGGGTGCCGCAAGGGTCTTCGATTGAGGCGATACAGAGCGCCATCGACAGCAAGACGCGCTGGATTCTGAAGAAGAGGGCGGAGATATATAAGATGGATATCCCCGCCGAGCCCAAGAAGTTCGTGGATGGAGAGAAGTTCCTGTATCTTGGAGTGATCTATCCGCTATCCGTCGATGGAATCGAGAGTGCACGGCTCCTTTTCGATGGAAGCAAGTTCGTATTGTCGAAGGAACACCGATCGAACGCGAGGTATGTTTTTGTGGAGTGGTACCGGGAGTACGCACGTAGATATATATCGAAGAGGGTGCGGGAATATTCGTCGCTTTACAATATTCCGTACAGCAAGATATGCATAACCAATGCGGAAAAACGCTGGGGCTCGTGCAACAACAGAGGCAGCCTGCGTTTCAGTTGGCGTCTGGCGATGGCGCCCCGGGACGTCATCGACTACGTCGTCGTACACGAGATGGCTCATATAAAGCACCTGAACCACTCGCGCGCTTACTGGCAGGAGGTCATCTCCATGATGCCCGATTTCAAGGAGAAAAAGCGCTGGCTGTACAGGAACGGGAACAGGCTCGTCATCTAATGTCGCTAAACCCTCCTGGCTTTATACTGACACTACCTCTTTGACCTCTGGCAGTCTCCTTCTTATGAATCTTTCAACGCCGTTCTTGAGCGTTACCGCAGACAGTGGACAATGACCGCAAGCACCAACCAACCTCACGGAGACGACGCCGTCATTTACGCCTATGAATTCAATGTCGCCGCCGTCAGCCTGTAATCCCGGCCTTATCTCATCTATCAGCAATCTTAGTTCCTCTTCCATGTCGCACCTCCTGATGTAACGACGGTCTGCTTTCACTTATATATGTTAAATGTGATTAGAGATTATGTATGCGACTTAAGTCTCTAATCGTCAATTGTCAGGATGCAATGCTGTTGAAGGTGTTCTTCACCTTCAACAACCAATATCGGTACCGGCGCGGTGAAGAACACCACGCCAAGCGAGTAAACAGGGGACACCTCTTTTAGAATCGGTGTAGGGGCGGTTCGCGAACCGCCCCTACGGGAGTCGATGGATTAGGGCGCATACGTCCAATGGCATAAAAACAAAAGGCGTGTCCCCGGGGACACGCCTTTATCGTTTGCGATTGTTAAGAGATTACATGCCCAGGTCGCGGGCGATGATCATGCGCTGGATCTGGGTTGTGCCGCCGCCGATGCAGAACATCTTAGACAGCCTCCAGTGGCGCTCGATGTCAGACTCGGGAAGGAATGAGTATCCGCCGAAGGTCTGCATCGATGCCGTTGTCACCGCATAGAAAACCTCTCCGGCCATCATCTTGGCCATGGAAACCTCTTTGCGGCATGGTATCTTCTGGTCTATCATCCACGCCGCGCGGTAGGTGAGCAGGCGCACGGCGTCGAGCTGGGCCTGGAGATCGGCCAGCATATGGCTGATACCCTGGTTCTTGCAGATGGGTTTGCCGAACTGCACACGCTCCTTGGCGTAGTTGATGGCATCGTCGAGACAGCACTGCGCCTCGCCTACGTTGGGCGCGGCGCCGGCAAGACGCTCAAGCTCCAGGTGGCCGACGAGAACTTGCCATCCTCCATTTAACTCGCCAACAAGATTCTTCTTAGGAATCTTGGCGTCGCCGCAGAATATAGAGCAGGTGCCGATAGCACGCCTGACGATTAGAGGCAATCTTTTTACTTCTATGCCCGGGGCGTCATTGGGTACCAGCAGCACGCTGATGCCGTTTCGGGCGGGCTTGGCGTTCTTATCGGTCTTCACTGCCATGAAGACGATGTTGCCTGGCAGGTGCGCCGCGGTGGAGAACTGTTTTTGGCCATTGAGTACGAAGTGGTCGCCCTTATCATCAGCCTGACATGCAACGGCTGAGGCATCGGAGCCGGCCTCGGGCTCGGTTATCGCTACGGAAAACCTCTGCTCGCCCTTGACGAATGGCGGCAGGTATTGATCCTGCTGCTCCTTTGTGCCGTGCTCCACTAGGTTCATGGCGCAGAACATGGGGACGCTGAACAGCGATGCCATCTCGTAGCTGTATTTCGCCAGGCACTCCATGAATATGGCGTACATAATGGCGCCGGAGCCCATGCCGCCCCACTCTTTAGGAATGAGCAATCCGAGGAATCCCTCTTTGTTACCGGCCTCCCACAGCTCTTGCGGGTAGTGCTTTTCCTGGTCGCACATGCGGGTATATTCCCGTCCGGCTTCCTTCTCGGTGAAGTCCATCATCATAGTGCGCCACATTTCTTGTTCTTCTGTGAAACTAAAATCCATGCATCCTCCTTCCCTTCAATCGGGGTAAATATAGTATTTGCTACCGGCCCTTCCAGACCGGCTTTCTCTTCTCCGCGAAAGCGCGAGGCCCCTCTTTTGCATCCTCGCTGCTGTAAACCTTCTCGTAAATTATCTTGGCCGCATCGATCCCGGCTTTGCGCCCGACGTCCATGGCTTTGTACATCGCTTCCTTGGCACATCGCACCGAGAGCGGGGCGTTCTCCGCCAGCGTCTCGGCCAGCTCCATCGCAGTCGGCATCAGCTGGTCCAGCGGCACTACGCGGTTGATCCAGCCGACGTCGTACAGGCGCTTAGCCGGTATCAGGTTGCCGGTGAGGAGTATCTCAAAGGCGATAGGGAGCGGCATCTGCCAGAGTAGCGGGACCGCCCACGGTGTGCCGCGACCCACCTTGACCTCGCCCGTGCCGAAGCGCGCCGTATCGGCGGCCACCTTAAGGTCGCACATCATGCTGAACTGGAAGCCGCCGGCCGTGGCCACGCCGTTAATCGCGCCGATGACCGGCTTGGTAACGTTGTGCCCGAAGGGGGTGCCGTACGTTCCGTCGACAACCCCCGGGCGTAACTTCACTATGTCGTA
This sequence comes from Dehalococcoidia bacterium, assembly GCA_041649635.1. Classification (NCBI taxonomy): domain Bacteria; kingdom Bacillati; phylum Chloroflexota; class Dehalococcoidia; species Dehalococcoidia bacterium. The sequence continues at coordinate 22,345 of JBAZMV010000007.1, read as the reverse complement.
AGCGGGGTCCTTGGCCACCCGCTCCGCTTGGTCCTTCATATCCATGCCGGAGCAGAAGGCCTGCTTGCCCGCCTCGATGGCCGGATCGTTGGCCGCGGTCAGTATGGCTACGAACGCGTTATCGTCCTCGCTGAATTCCTTCCATGTCTTGTCCAGCAAATCGTACAGGTCAAGATTCATGGAGTTCCTGCGCTCAGGTCGATTGATCGTAATTATCGTTATGTGGCCCTTCTTCTCAACCAGAAGGACGTCCGGCCCTGTTAAAGGCATAAAACTCTCCTAGATTATGCTTCGGGATTGGCCATCGTGTCGTACGGAGGGCCCGTCAAAGCCTTGATGTCGCTCTCTTCTACTTCTACTTCCATGCGCGCCAGCCCGACGCACATGGCCTTCCCTGTCTGATCCAGCCTGAGCGTCTTTGTAGCGCCGCCGCCGAGGGATTCGAACATGTTGATCTCAAGGGCGCAGAAGTTATCCATCGGGTAGATGATGACATCGCCCTTGCACCAGTCCTTGAAGTGCGCCTTGATCCTTTCCGGCGTTACTTCCTTCTTTATGACCTCGTATCCCTTCTGTGTCTTGGCTATGAGTCCTATATTAGCTATATCGCCCTTGTCGCCGGAGCGATACCAGCAAAAGTCCATCAGCTTAATCTTCTTCTTAGCCATTATTTAACCTCCACCATGTCCAGCTTCAGCGGCACTTCTTCCCTGGGTATAAGCGTAGGCCATAGGGCGAAAATGGGGCGGATGTCGGGCGGGCTGGTGAAGCCTGTGCCCACTCCGGTCGATGCCCAGCACATATGTCCCAGCTCGGTGCGGCATTCGCGCGCCTGTTCCTTGGTGTCGCACTTGATGGCGATTCGTATACCCAGCTCGGGCGGCTCATGCTCCAGGTCGGGGCGCGGCTTGGAGGCGGGTCCGGTGAGTGAATCCCAGCCGATGAGTGACCATAGTACCTCTCTCGGTTTCAATCCGAGGTAATCCATGCGCTTCATTACGAAGTCATGCGCCTTGTCCGCCATCTTGAACACTTTGGGCCCGCTGATGACCGTGATCTCCTCGGCGATGAACCCGTCGTTATAGGCCACGCACAGCTTGAGGTTCTCGGGCCGCGCTTTGCCGCGGGGAGCCTCTCCTGCCCGGGTTATCTTGATCTTGTCCTTCTCTACTTGTGCAATATTTATAGCGGTAATATCCGATATGCCGTCGGGCATGATGTAGTTGTGGGGATCGTGCACCTCATAAACAAGATGCTCCATCGCGGTGAGTACCTTTATCATGCCGCCGGATGTCTTTGTCTTAGTCACGTAGCAGTCGCCGTTCTCGTACATCTCGACGATGGGGAATCCCGGGTTGCCCTTGGGGTACTCTATCTCCTCCCATAGGTTGGAGCAAGTGCCCGCGCTCCAGCTTGAGCACTCGATGATGTGTCCGACGGTGACGCCGGAGCCGATCCTGTCCCAGTGATCGTCGTCGAACTTCCATCCCAGTCCGTGCATGAAAGGACCGATGAACAGCGAGTTGTCCGACAGGCGTCCGCCTATGACAAGGTTCGCGCCCTGATCGAAGGCTTCGATAACCTTGTCCGCCCCTACATAGACGTAGGCGGCGAGCAGTTTATCGCGCACCTTGTCCAATCCGACCTCTCCTGTATCGAGGTTCTTGAACTTCCAGCCACCCTTCGCAAGCGTATCCAGTTTCTCCAGAGGAATAGTATCGCCGGTGATGACGCCGATCTTCATCCCGCCAAGGTCAAGGTCCTTGACGATTTGCAGCACCTGATTGGCGCACTCCGGCGGGTTGGCGCCGCCGCCGTTTGAGACCATCTTGAAATGCTTGTCCTTGGACTTCCAGATGGGCAGCAGTTTTTTCATTAGTGGTGCAACTTCAGGTATATAGCCTCGCTTGGGATCCTTCTTGTACTGGTTCTGCATAATGGCCATGGTCAACTCGGCCAGATGGTCGAAGCCTATGTAATCTATATCACCATTCTGAGCTACATCGAGGGCGCCGTCCTTATAGTCGGGCCAACCCGATGACCCCGCCCCTACTCGAACCTTCTTCATCCTTAACCTCCTGTAATGTTTCTAATGATGCAGCAAACTATTGCTAAAGCTATGGACGGCCGACTATGCAAATGCCCGGCACGAAGCGTCCCGGATGTCCGCCCTGGTTATGTGCTAAACCTAACTCGAAGTTCTTTATCTGACGTGAAGGTTCCTGCACCTTGCCCTGAAGCTGTTTCACGCACTCTTCGATCTCACGCGCTCCGCTGGCTCCGATGGGATGACCGAATGATTTCAGCCCGCCACTGACGTCCACCGGCATCTCGCCGTCGTGGTAGTATGCGCGCTTCTCGGTGAACTCTTCTCTGAAGTGGCCCGGTTCGCAGAGGAACATGGACTCGCAGGCGATGAGCTCTGCGATGGAGAAGCAGTCATGCAGCTCCACCAGGCTCAGCTCCTTGCGCGGGTCCTTGATCCCGGCCTCGGCATAAGCCGCCTTGGCTCCCTCCTGGGTTTCCTTCCAGTAGGTGAAGTCATATCTCTCATCCTCTTTAAGCCAGCCCGGTCCGCAGGCTATGGAGAATGCCTTGATATTGACGTAGTCGTCGCGATAGGCCTTGGCCTCTGAGGAAGGCACCAGCACCGCAGCCGACGCGCCGTCGGTCACGCCGCAGCAGTCGTAAAGTCCCAGCGGCCAGCAGATCATCGGGGCGTTTATCGCTTCTTCTACCGTTATTTCACGTTGCAGGTGAGCCTTAGGGTTGCGTTTTCCGTAGTAGTGGCTCTTTACCGAGATCTCCGCCAGCAGCCTCTTACCCTCCTGAGGATCAAGACCGTACTTGGAAAAGTAGGCGGTAGCCGCCATGGCGTACCTGCCCGGAGGCGTGCCGAGAGCGCCATATACCGGCTGCCAGGGGCCGGGGAACATCTCTCCCAGTCCGCCGTACCCGGTGTCCTTCAGCTTCTCAACGCCGATAGCAAGCACAAGGTCGTAACTCTTAGATGCGATGCCGAATGCCGCGGCTCTGACCGCCTCCTGTCCGGCGCAGCACAGGTTCTCTACGCGCGTGAACGGAATATACTGCGTCTGCAGCGATGAGGTGGCAATTATGGCGCTTGGGGGTCCCATGGGCACCTGCTGCGAACCGCGTCCGGTTCCGACCCATCCCGCCTGTATGTCTTTGAGCTCTACACCGGCATCGGCCAGCGCCTCGTCGACGGCCTCTTTGATAAGGTCTTCTACATCGGCATCCCAGCGCTCTGCGAATTTGGTGCAGCCCGTTCCAATAATTGATACTTTATCTTTAATGCTTTCTCTCATTTTGCGCTCCTTTACTCCCCTCTCACCGGCCGGCACTTCCAGAAGTAGTTGTGGATATGAAGCGCGTCGTGAATTCTGCGGAAGGTGAGTTCCATTTCCATGCCGACCTTAAGGTTGTCCGGGTCACGGTCGGTCATCTGGCTGAAGAAGCGGCCTCCTCCGTGGAAATTGACCGCGGCCAGCACGTTCGGTGGATCAATGGCTCTCGATCGAATATCCAGACTGAATGTAACCAGCGAGCCTCTCTTATCGGCCAGAGGTATCTCTTCGAAGTACTTCTCGTCGGCTTGGCAGTAGATGCAGGTGTTGGGCGCCGGGACGATGATGTGTCCGCACTTGCCGCACTTCACTCCGTAGAAGCGGAAGTAGAAGTTGCGATGGCGCCAAACCTCGGCCAGAGCCATTCTGCGTTCCATGAACAGGTCGTGTTCCCATTCCATGAGGTCGCGGAAGTGCATATACTTACCGTAGTTGGGTAACGCGACCCTGGATTTTAAATAGCCTTTAATACCCCTGCGGTCGGCCATCTTGCTTATCTTGTCAGTTACTTTGAATACCATGGCATCGGCACCGTCGGCATAGTTGGCGGCGAGTATCTTATCCCCGGCCTTGGCGTTCTGCAGTGCCGCGACGAGCATCATGGGCACCTGCGCGCATCCGGTGTGGCCGATGTTGTCGTACATCAGGTCCTGCACCTGCGCCTTGGGGTCGAATTTAAATTTCTTTACTATATCTCCCTGCATTGATTTGTCCGGCGATGAGATCACCGCTTTGGAGATGTCCTTTACCTCAACCTTTGCTGTCTTAAAGACTGCGTCGATGGCGTTGCTCATATAAGGAACGTAGCCCATCTCGCGGCAAAGACGTTCTTCCCACCATCGTATGATCTTGTCGTCCTCCAGCCTCCAGAAGTCTACGAACGGGGCGGTTGTGGAGCTGATCCCCTCGATTTCGACAACCACATTATCGTTGCCGATAAGGAACGCAGCCGCACCGTCTCCGAAGATAGATTCGTAGAGCGTGTCCGGCGGAGCGAGCCTGGTATCGGCTACAACCACGAGGGCTGTCCTTGCCGATCCGGCCTTGACGGCATCTAATGCCATCATTATGGCGACTGTCCCTGACCGCAAAGAATCGGTCATATCGACAGTGCGGATTTCCTCCCTGAGATCGCAGGCCGCAGCTATTATGCTGGCGGACTGCTTCTCTTTGTAGGGTGCCGTTGTCGTGGCAAAATAAAGGGCGTCGACCTTGCTCTTGTCGAAGCCCTTTAAGCAATCCCTTGCAGCCTCTACGCCTAATGTCAAGCTGTCTTCATCGGCGTTTGCGACTGCTTTTTCCCCTTTACCTTTTCCTCCCCAGACCTGGGCCAGGATTTCTCTATTGAGACGGTAGATGGGGACATATGCACCGAAAGACGTTATTCCTACCATGCAAATCCCTCCTTTATGGTGCTTATATCTTAACATAGACAGGAGCCGAATCGCAACTGTTTTACGTTCGGAAGGGCAGAGGTTGCGGACTATTGGTGGGAGCGGTCATTTCTTATTTGAGGGCGAGAGCACCTCGCCCCTACGACTGGACGGTTGCATGTAGCATCTGCCGTCATTCCGGCGGAAGCCGGAATCCATGGGTGGGGAGGGCACGGCACGCCGTGTCCCTACGACGAAGATTTGTCGCTGTAGAAATCGGCCGCTTTTCGCAGCGCTCTGGCCCCGCTCTCGAAGCTTGCGAAGCATGGGATATCCTGGGCTACCAGCTTCTTTTTTACCTCCAGCGCTTCCTGCTCGGCGTGGGCCGGAACCAGTATCGTGATAAAGGACTTGGCGCAGCGTTTCTTGAAATCCGACACCGCTTTGATCATAGTGTCGAACAGGTTCGTATTTATCCACGACAGGTCTTTCATAAACGGTACGGATATCTCGAGTACGACGGTGTCGATGTTCTCGTCCTCGCTGAGCACATCGAGAGACTTGATAATCCGGTCGAGATGCGGGAAGTTGAGGCTGATATCGAGCGGGTTGCGGTAGCTTGCGCCAAGCGTCTGGAAGAAAGCGTCGAACTTCCTGTATGAAGCTTCGCTGAGCAATGGAACCTTAAAACCTTCCCTGGTGAAGGCATCGGTGATTACCACTGACTGGCCGCCCGTCATCGCTGCCAGGCCTACCCTGTCTCCGGCGACCGGTTTGGAGTGCAGCAGCAGCTTGATCGCGTCGATTACTTCGTTAAGGTTATCGGCTTTTATAGCGCCGCATTGTCTGATGAGTGCGTCCCATATCGCCGGCGAACCCGCCATGGAAGACGTGTGCGAGGCTGTAGCTCTGCCTCCCTCGTCGCTGACGCCACCCTTCCAGATGACCACTGGCTTGCGTCGGGCTATATCCTTCAAAATGGAGAAGAATCTCCTGCCGTCGTTCACGCCTTCTATATATATGCCGATGAGGTCAGTTTCTATGTCGTTGCCGAAATATTCCAGGTAGTCGGTGGAGTCCAGCACCGCGGCGTTGCCGTAGCTCACAGATTTCGATATATGTATGCCGTTCTGCGGGCCGACGAGGGAGAAGAAGGTGGCGTGTGTTCCGCTCTGGGATATGAAGGCCACGTTGCCGCCGCGTCCGTATATTTGATCGATGGAATGCCTTACCCCGAGGCGCGGGTTATATATGCCCATGCAGTTCGGGCCTATCAGGTTGAAGCCGGCGTCGCGTGCGATTTTCGCTATCGAATCCTGGAGCCTGCGCCCATCTTCGGTGCCGGATTCGGCGAAGCCCGAGGTGAAAAGCGAGGCCGCGCCGACGTTCTTGTCGATGCAGTCGCGGATAATCCTGGGCGTTACCGTGTTGGGCACGGCGATTACGGCGTAGTCGATTTCGTCTTGTATGTCGCTTAGTTTGAGGTAGTTCTTGATGCCTAGCGAAGCGATGCCGGGGAATTCCCTTTCATCGATCTGTACCGAGTACAGCCTGCCCTGTAAGTGTGACATGGACTTGAGCCACATATAGCCCAGAGCCATCTTGTCGCCGATCACCGCTACCGAGCGGGGGTTGAACGCCCGGTCGAGTCGCTTTATGGCATCTCCCAAATCGTTACCTCAGGATTCGAGGATAACGCGGGCGTCGAGGGCCAGCGCGCCGTCTTTGTAGGCGAATATGGGGTTGATATCGAGTTCCTTAATGTCGGGCAGCTTCTCAACAAATTCGGAGACTTTGAGCAGGATATCCTCAAGCATCTCTATGTTGGCGGGCTCATGTCCGCGGTAGCCCTGCAGGATGGGGTAGCCCTTTATTTCCTTTATCATTTCCCTGGCGTCGCGCTTCGTCAGCGGAACGATCCTAAAAGACACATCCTTGAGCACTTCAACCAGTATGCCGCCCAGCCCGAACATGAGGACGGGACCGAACTGCTGATCCTTGCTCATTCCGATGATGACCTCTATGCCCGGCTTCGCCATTGGCTGAACCGAGACGCCGTCTATCTTGGCCTTAGGCTTGTGCTTCTTGGCGGATTTGACAATCTCGTCGAAGGCTTTGCTTACTTCCCCTTCGTTATTAAGGTTGAGTTTCACGCCGCCGACGTCCGTTTTATGTAATATCTGTGGAGAGACTATCTTAAGAGCCACGGGGTACCCCATTTTTTTGGCCTCAGTGACTGCCTCTTTGGCGGTCTTGGCCAGCTTTATATCCGTGCAGGATATTCCGGCTTCGGTGAGGAGTTTTTTCGCTTCGATCTCCGTGAGAGCGGTCCGACCTTCTTTCTTAGCAGTACTTATTATCTTGTTCGTGGCCATATGAGGGGACCCTCCTGTTTTTAATGGCGGCCCCGAAGGGATTCGGACCCTCGATCTCCGCCTTGACAGGGCGGCGTGTTAGACCGCTACACTACGGGGCCTTAAAAACAAAAAATTTGGAACTGCTTCCAATCGTGGATTGTAACAATACGGCTTCGCCTTGTCAAGTTTATTCCTCGTATGGTAACCTTTTAGCAGGAGGTCGCATATGGGAAGCAGAGATAAGAGTCGCAAGGAAGCAAAGAAACCGAAAAAGGATAGTATCAAAAAAGCTCCTCCTGCTATTATAAGTCCTGTTTACACTCCGCCCGTAAATGTCGAGGTCATAAAGAAGGGCAAGAAAGAAAAATTCGAGCAATAGCGCCGTCATACCTGATGCTTTATCGCAGTGGAGCATGTTACTGAGATGCCGGACGGCATGGTTGTTCGCTCGATGTCAAAGCAGGTAAGGTGATGACGAATCGCTCCGCTTTTCACGCCGTGGTTTACGGCCTGGTTCAGGGTGTGAACTACCGCTATTTCGTTCAGCGCAACGCCGAGTCTCTCGAAATCGTCGGCTACGTAAGAAATCTCGACGACGGAAATGTCGAGGTCGCGGCGGAAGGTGATAAGGAGAAGCTGGCACAGCTCTTAGCCAAGCTGAGAGAGGGGCCGCGGTCGGCGCGCGTCGCGGGGGTGGATGTGGAGTGGGGGGAATACAGCGGGAAGTATCGCGGGTTCGATGTCGTTTTTTAGCCGACCTTCTTCCTGAAGGCGACCTCGATTCTCTTCACCTCGCCGATGCCTTTGAGGGTGGAGACCATTCCCAGTATCGACCCGGCGACTATATCCTGTGCGAAGCGGTTAAGCGTTACCGGCTCGCCGTTAATAAATAATGTCGTCTCGTCTTTGCGCTTGCCCACGAGTTTGCCCTCGATAAAGTCGGCTATACCGGACGCGTCGTCCAGCTTGAACTGCGGCAGTTCGATATCGATATTTTCATCGGTAACTATCGCTCTCAGTTCCTCCGGTTTGCATCTCAGCTCTTTGCCTGTCTCCTTGCGGTGTACTTCTATCTTGGGCACATGCGCATCGTGGAAGCCCTCGACGATAAGCAGATCGAAATCGGCGCCCATCAGTCGCGCGATGTCCTTTATCGAAGCGTTTTGCTCCAGCGATTCTATGAGGGCCAGATTCTTAGGTGTGCTGATGAAGACGGCGTCGCTGCCGGCCTGCGCGTAGCGCCAGCTGTCCTTGCCCGGCGTGTCCAACTCTAGATCCTGGTGCGTGTGCTTGACGGCGGCTACGCGGTAGCCGCGGGATTTGAACTCCGGTATGAGCTTTTCGATAAGGGTCGTCTTGCCGGATTTGCCCTGGCCTACTATTGAAACAACTGGTAACATGTTACACACTCCTTGTATGTTATCGGGTCGAAACCTTTTGTCATTGCGAGTCCTTTTACGGCAGTTACCCTATGGAAGGACGAAGCAATCTCATCAGGTTAGTATTGAGGCATAGATGATTAGATTGCCACGTCATCCTTCCACGATAATATTACGTAGAATGACTCCTCGCAATGACATTTAGAATACATGCACCTTTTCTATTCTTCCCAGTCAAGCATTATAGCTTTTACTATATCGCCCTCTTTAATAGCGTCGACATCCTCCGGGACAATAGCCAGAGCGTTGGCCATCGACATCGATGTGAGAATGCCGGAGCCCTGCGGTCCTGTAGTGCTGGCGTAATATCTGTCGCCCTCTTTGCGCACTATCGCCCTGGTGTACACGCGACGGCCGTCGGTGTTCTTGATGTAGCTCTCTGATATAGCTTCCACCGCCGGCTTCTGCGTGACGGGCTTGCCCATCATCTTAAGTATTGCCGGACGCGCGAACAGTTCGAACGTTATCATGGAGCTTACCGGATTCCCCGGCAAGCCGAGGTGCGGTACGCCCTTTATCGTGCCGAAGGCCAGCGGCTTGCCCGGCTTCATGCGCACCTTCCAGAACGATATTTCGCCCTGCGCCGCGAGGACTTCTTTAACCAGGTCGTAATCGCCCATGGAGACGCCGCCGGTGGTGAGCAGCATGTCGGCTGATAGAGCCTCTATGATTTTAGGTTCGAGGTCCTCGGTCATATCTCTGGCGATGCCCAGCAGGCGCGGTATGCCGCCGTAGCGCAGGACCTGCGCCGCCGCGCTGTAGCTGTTGCTGTTGTAAATCCGCCCTTCCGAAAGCGGTTGCCCCAGTTCGACCAGTTCGTCACCGGTGGCCAGTATCGCCACGGTCGGCCGTCGTGTTACCTTCGCCCTATCGATACCCAGAGATGCGAGAACGCCGATCTCCGATGGGCGCAGTATGGTCCCGCGCTTAAATACGAGCTGTCCGGTTCCGACATCCTCGCCGGCGTATCGAACGTTCTGGCCCTTCTCAATGGACTTCATGACGCCGATCTGCTTGAGCGGTTGTCCGGTGCGTTGCGTCTCATCGGTATCTTCGAACTTCACTACGGTATCGGCTCCGTCCGGCATGAAGGCGCCGGTCATGATGCGCACAGCCGTATGAGCGCTGACCTTCATGTTCGATGTTCCGCCCGCCCTGGCCTCGCCGATGACATTGAGGTAAACGGGATTGGAACTCGAAGCTTCAGCCACGTCGGCTGAGCGCACTGCGTATCCGTCCATAGCGGAGTTGTCGCGGGGAGGGATATCGAATGAGGAATAGACGTCGTCGGAAAGCGCCTGCCCCAGGCATTCCAGTATCGGAGCCTCAATGCTGTCGAGAACTTTGATATAGTTCAAGACTTTTTCTAACGCTTCTTCGACGCTGATCATTTACGCACCTTATACATTAAATCTCTCGCCTTTTTTAGATCGTGTTCGTAGTTCACGTTCAAAAAGCTTAGATGCTGCGGGTCGAAACGATTGAGCTCGTCTTCTTCAATGAATCTTACGTTCACTTTTTTAACTAGAGGGAATATTTTTAGGTCTCCGCTCTCGATCTGAGCCCGCAATGGTTCGAGACAGTTCTTGGAATACACGGCATGTAGCGGCTCAATGAAGTTTTTTATTCTCGGTATAGCTGCGTCGAAGCCTTCAGCTGCGCTGATTATATATCGCAACAAGTCTGTGTTTAGGTAAGGCATATCGCAGGCTACAACTAGGCTGCGGAACGAACTGGCTTCTTTCAATCCTGTGTATAAACCGACCAGCGCTGCGCTGCCCGGGTTGCAGCAGTCGCTTACTATCTTTATGCTGGGTGCGAGAGCGGGTAACTGATCGCGGTACGCGGTTACAACTATTATATCGTTATCAATCTGTGAGACGGTATCGATGACATGCTGAATAAGAGGCTTGTCGCCGAACTGCTCAATGGCTTTGTTGCGTCCCAGTCTCAGGCTTTTGCCGCCTGCAAGCACTATCGCTGTCATGATGTAATTTTAACACTATCGTGAGGCAAAAGGAATTGAGTGGTAGCTATGGGGGTTCTATCCGTCGCGGTCCGGAGGAAGTGTTTTACGAGATTCCTCCATTATCTTCTTAGCCGATTTTCTCACGAGCTTCCGCGGCACCCATCTGACGATTAAAGTGGATAGGATATATCTCTTGCCGGGGATCACCACCGTCTTGCCTTTCATGAGACCATGATATCCGATCGCCGCCACGTCTTTCGCTTCCCAGACCTTGTTGAATAGGCCGCTGATCATCACCTTTGTTCTCTCCGTTTTTGCTCTCTTGGCAAAGCCGGTGCTGACAGGGCCCGGACAGAGGGCTGTTACAGTCACTCCGGTGCCGCTCAGTTCCTCGGCCAGGGCCTCGGAAAAAGACAGAACGTAGCTCTTGCTGGCACAGTAGACCGCGACTAGGGGCCCCGGCTGGAAGGCTGCCATAGAAGATACGTTCATGATGCGTCCGTATCCTTTTGATATCATGCCGGGCAGAAAGATCTTCGTCAGGTGCGTTGAGGAAACCATGTTGACCTGCATCATCTCAAGCTCGTCTTTAAGGTTGGTATCGCGGAAACTTCCGTATGCGCCGAAGCCGGCGTTGTTGATCAGGATGTCGATGGAGATTCCATCCGCTTGTATCTCGTCGAATATCTCACGAGGGGAATCCGGTGATGCAAGGTCCTTTGGGATGATTTTAACGGAGATGCCGTATTCCGATTTTAGTTGCTCTGCTATTTTCTGAAGCTCGCCGGCGTTCCTGGCTACCAGCACCAGATTGTATCCGTCGCGGGCGAAGAGTTTTGTCAGTTCATAGCCGATACCTCCGGAGGCCCCGGTAACGAGCGCCGTCTTTTCATCATCTGGTTGCGACATAACTCATCTCCCTGCGAGAATCGGACGAGCCCCTGGACGTACATTCATTGAATGTACGTAATAACGTTTTCATTCCTCGGAGGCGCGACGGGATTGGCTCCTTCTTTATATCCCAGCGCCACAGAGCAGATATGGCTGTAGCCGCTGGGAATACCGAGCTTCTTCTTCAGCTCTTCGCCCTTTTGCGAGGCGAAGAGGTAGGCCGATGAGGTCATGATGCACGAGCCTAAGAAAAGTGATTCCGCGGCCAGCGCGATGTTCTGCGCCGCCGCTCCGCAGTCTATCTGAACGAATCTTGCCTTTTCATCCGCTGAGATCAGTATGACCGTCGGGGCATTGTAGAAGGTGTTATAGCCGGGCACGCTGACCCTGTTAGCTAACATCTCATTGCCGGAGTTGATCATATTTTCTTTGATGACGGCTACCATTCTTTCCAGCATGACTTTGTCCTGCACTACGGTGAAATGCCATTTCTGCTGGTTCATGGCGTTGGGAGCGGACAGCGCCGCATCCAGTATCTGGGTTAAATCCGTGTCGGATATCTGTTTAGCTTTGTACTGCCTTACGCTTCTTCTATTGCAGATGATCCTTACAAGTTCGTTCATGATATAACCCCTTTTTTAAGATGTTAAAAATAGAACCTATAGTCGAACATTATACCATTCATAGACGGTATCTCTAAATTCCGCTACAATCGCTCGAAGCGTGCCTGGAAGAAGCGCAGGTATTTCGGCTCATACACCATCCTCAGGCCGCGAGTGAGTTCGCGACCGTCGTACACCGCGCGCACCGACTCGGCTGCTACGTCCATGTGCGCCTGCGTGTAAACGCGCCGCGGTATGGTCAGGCGCGTCAGCTCCAGTTTGGGGTAGTAGTGGTCGCCGGTGTTGGGGTCGCGCCCGGCGCTGGCGATACCGCGCTCCATTGAGCGCACGCCGGAATCGACGTACAGCTCGGCGGCCAGCGTCTGTGCCGGGAACTGGTCCTGCGTCAAATGCGAGTAGAAGCGCCGCGCGTCAAGGAAGATGGCATGTCCGCCAACCGGCTGCACGATCGGTATGTCCCACTCGGTAAGCAGCGTGCCCAGATAGCGTACCTGCTCCACGCGCGAGCGCACGTGGTCGTCCTGTACTGATTCCACGATGCCGATGGCCATCGCCTCCATGTCGCGCCCGGACAGACCGCCGTAGGTGTGCAGCCCCTCGTATACCACGACCAGGTTGCGCAGCTCTTCGAACAGCGTGAGGTCGTTCACCGCCAGCCATCCGCCGATATTGACCAGGCTGTCCTTCTTGGCGCTCATCCACGCGCCGTCGGTGTAGCCACAGAACTCCTTGAGTATCTCGGCTATGCTCTTGCCCGCGTAGCCCTCCTCTCGCTCCTGGATGAAGAAGGCGTTCTCCACCATGCGTGTCACGTCCAGGTACACCTTGATGCCGTAGCGGTCGCACATCTTGCGCAGGGCTTTCACGTTGGCCATGCTCACCGGCTGGCCTCCGGCCATATTCACCGTGCCGGCGAGGCTGACGTAGGCTATCTTCTCCGCTCCTTCGCGCTCGATCAGCGCCTCGAGCTTATCCAGATCGACATTGCCTTTGAACGGGTGCGGGCTCTGAGGGTCGTGCGCCTCATCGATGATGACGTCCACGAATACGCCGCCGGCCAGTTCTTGATGCAGCCTTGTGGTCGTAAAATACATGTTTCCCGGAACGAACTGCCCGGGCTTGATGGCAGTGCGGCTGATGAGGTGCTCCGCGCCGCGGCCCTGGTGCGTGGGCACGATATGTTCGTAGCCGTAGTATTTCTTTATGGCGGCTTCAAGGTTATAGAAATTGCGGCTGCCGGCATAGGCCTCGTCGCCGAGCATCATGCCGGCCCACTGCCGGTCGCTCATGGCGCTGGTGCCGCTGTCGGTGAGCAGGTCGATGTATACATCCTCGGACCTGAGCAGGAAGGTATTAAATCCGGCATCGACCAGCGCCCTCTCGCGTTCCTCGCGGCTGATCATGCGCAATGGCTCGACCATCTTGATCTTCCACGGCTCGGCCCATGATCTCCGCCCGAGTTGCTGGCCCATTGTCCTGAGAGTTTCGTGATGCGGCATGTTGCTCCCTTCCCTGGTTGCTGTCGACCGTACATCGCTGAATATCGGCTGACATTATCGATTGGATATACTTTAGCAGCGTCTGTGCGAATTATAACTGATTGAGGGGACGCTTACCAAATGCGGGGGGTTATTTTACCGGGCTACCCAGTATGTCTGTTTGTGACCTTTCTCCTCGTATTCCTTGACGACTCGTAGCGCATCTTTCTTTGTGAGTCCGCTCTTGATCAACGCGACGTTGCCGTTGTCGTCCTGCCGCATGACCGACCATGTTCTATCTGCGGCAGCTTTCATCATGGTAAGCCGCTTAGTTCCTTTTATCTCCCGGAACGTTGCGCCCCGCCCCACGCAGTCGAGCGCCGCCTCCGCGTCGATAACCTTCGTACCGCAGATGGCATCGACTCCGTACTTAAAGAGAACGGGAGAGAGGGGAGTTGTTCCGCCAAGGACTACCACGAAGGCTTCCGGATTACAAAGCTCCAGCAGCTGCTCGATGGTGTGGTTGGTGAATGCCGTTCCCGTGATTCCCACCACGTCCGCCTGCGGAATGATGCGTTCGGCATCGCTCGCCGGGAGGTCCCCTTCCCTGGGCCGCAACTCAATAATCCACAGCTCTTTCACACGTTTTCGCAGATTAGGAGTGAAGGGAAAATGGCCTACGATAGCGACATTTTTACCTTGGCCCTTTTCAGCGATCAGTTCTCCGGCATTGAGGTCGACGCAAATCTTGTCATCGATATCGAGGAGGGAGTTGATGGCACCCATGCCTATAGCGGCTTCGTGCTGATCATGTGAAAGTGACATTTTGGCAACCTCGAAGGCGTTGTTGCCGATAAGTTGAGACCAATCGCGCAGCGTTGTCTTGGAAGGATCGAAATCATGGGAGGTGTGCGGTGTAGATGTCAGACCGCAGTTGCGTGTCAGAACGGCCGTCTGGAAGGGATTCTGACGGATATCCTTTACCTTTGCATCGTTTGTTAGAGTAGAAATTAGCTCATCAAGTATTTTCATCGATAGACCTTACAACAATCGTTGAAATGTTGGTCGATATAAATCAGTTTTAACGCGTGCCTTCCTTATGAACTTATTTTAAGGGGAGGATAATGTCGGCGGGACCAAATATGTCGTCGGCTTCTTTTTCCTGAAGGCATTATATAGCATGTAGCCAAGGCTGACCATGACGATTATCGAAGCGATTATGTGGAAGAACATCGCGATGCCTTTACAGTGTTCCAGCACACCCATGTGCGAGAATATCCAGTGCCAGTCGTGTTCTCCGTTCCCCAGCAGCGGCAGTGCTTGAACTCGGGCGTCGCCCATATAATCCGCCGTGTACATTAAGCTTTCCCCGAACCAGAAGCCGCAGAAAGCCGATTCATATTTCTGCCGGTGGTAAAGGAAATAAATCGCTATGCCGATCGGGACAAAAAGCTGAAAAAGCGTGCCGCCCAGTACATGCAGCCACTCCCCGAAGAAAGTGAAGAGGAAGTGCCCGCCTTCGTGTATGAACAGGTTCAGCCAGTCTATGAAGTGAAAGTCGTAGGCGAAGACCAGCCAGAAGGCGTAGGGCACGAGCAGGAGCGCGAATATCTTCTTAAATACGGACATTGTTACCTTCGCTGCTTCTTATAGAGATACCCTTGTATTCGCGCGACATATGCCTGTATCCGCTCAGTCTATACCCGTCAACTTGCTTCGCCGTTCCACCAGGATAACGTCTCGCCATGTTCCGGCAAGGTCGCCGTGAGTCATCTTGCCTATCTTTTTACGTCTTCCGATCTCTCTAAACCCGTGTTTTCTGACCATGCGGATGCTAGCCTCGTTTTCGGGGAAGATACCGCCTTGCAGGGTCCATATCCCTGCTTTTTCCGATGAGTCTATTAAGGCCTCAAGGAGGGTTGACCCTATGCCTTTGCCCCTATGTCCGACTGCTACATACAGACTGACTTCCGCTACACCTGAGTATGCGCGGCGGCTGGATACGGGACTGAGTGCGGCCCATGCCAGAATGCTATTATCTGCCCTGATGACCAATCTATGCCCGGGCAGGTGAGCGGAATCCCATTTGTCCCAATCGGGAGCGTCGGCCTCGAATGTGGAGTCGCCCGTGCTAATTCCTTCAAGATAGATCGAACGGACTTGTTCCCAGTCTTCCGTCCTCATTCTATCAGTTACGTATTTCGTTTCTCTTTTGCTCATAACATTGCTTTTTAAACTGATTCTATGGATGGCGGCATTTTACAACTATCAATAATACTTCTCAATGCCGCCGAATCCGAATTGCTTATTCTTCTCAGTCATCTCGATGAAGTACCCCAGACGCTTGGTGAACTCCTGGGGCCTGTTGCGGGCGCCGTCTATAAACGCAACACGGATCCGTATGTATGGCTGTGAGAATGTTTGAAAGTTCTTCCAGGATTTCTCGTTTGCCTTGATGGCCTTCAAGATGTCGGGCGGTATTTCGAGCTGTTCCTCCGTAAGATTTCCCAATGTTGCAAGCACTTCATCGACGACCTTGCCCTGCTTGACCATCTCCCTCAGTCGTTCCTTATTCGCTTGTGAGTATGGAGCCCCGGGGTTTCTCAAAGAGAACCTTTGTGCGTATCTGTCCTCGTCAATGCCCTTGACGATGCTATCGATCCAGCCAAAGCAGAGCGCTTCTTCAACTGCGTCGTTGTAAAGAATGCGCGGTTTTCCGGTACGCTTCTTGTAGTACACGAGCCAGACTTCTTTCTCGGACTTGTAATTCCTCTGGAGCCAATCACGCCATTCCCTCCGATTCGTCACATACAGAAGTTTGGCTTCGTCCAGGCTGCGTTTGCCGCTCATTCTAGCCTTTTTCCGCTATCACCAGCATCTCGAAATCTTCGGTTGTCAGTTTATCGTTCCGGCTGAAGGCGCCGAGCTTCGCGCTGTATATATCGACGGTCTTGAACTTCAGAGTTTTTAACAGCCATGTTATCTCCGACGGCACGTAGTATCTCTCGTCGCTTTTCAGCTCCTTTTTGTTGCCGTCGTCGTCTTCAAAGATTGTGGTGTTATGGTCGCGGAAGGTCATAAGGTCGAATTTACTGTTATGGTATGTTGCATTCCCTTCGTTTAAATCCGAGTTGAGGAATTCGTCGAGTTTGTGGTACAGAGGGAACAGGCCGTTCAGCGTGGTGAAGATGAATTTACCTTTCGGCTTCAGGGCCTTCGCGGCGTTCCTCAGTATCTTGTAGTTCATCTCATCCGTCTCCATGAGCGGGAAAGAGCCCTCGCACATCATGACGGCCAGATCAAACTCGCTTTTGAACGGCAGCTTCCTCGCGTCGTGTTTACGAAAATCGATTTTCAGTTTCTGTTCCGCCGCTTTCTCCTGCGCCCTTTTAAGCTGCGATTCCGATAGGTCGATGCCGACGACCTTGTATCCTCTTATCGCCAGTTCGATGGCGTGCCTGCCGGTGCCGCACCCGATGTCGAGTATCTTCGTCGATTTATCGTATCCTATCTCCTTTTCGATGAAGTCGCATTCGCCGATGGTTCCCTGGGTGAAACTCTCGTTATCGTATTTCACCCCGTAGTTCTCAAATAGCTCTTCGTACCATTGTTTCATGTTAGTTTTCCCTTTATTTTATCTGCTTCTCCCCGGTTCTCAAGGCTAACAGGCGTTGAATATCCCTGAGGTCTTTTTCCGATTCAACGCTGACGAAAAGCCATCGCCCTTCCGGATAAGGGTTGGCCTGTGCAATCGCCTGCTGAACGTTTTTACCCGGTTTCAGACTTTGAGCTTTCTCAACAGCTTCTGAACTGAGATTGATCTGGGCGGTGAAGCCGTCTTTTACAGGATAAAGCGATGTCAGGAGCTGTCCTTTGATACGAAACCGTAATGCCCATCCATAGTTCTTGCCATATAAGAACTTGAAATCTTCCTGTACTGGGTATTTCCCACGAATGTAACCAATCAATTCCTGCCAGAGCGGCAGTTTGGCGTCGATGGCATCAAGCACTTCCGCATCCGTCGGTCGATGTTCTTTGTCGGTAAATATCCCTATACCCATCCGCTCTTTCGCCTATTTTATCAGCTTTCCCAGCTCCCCGCCCCACGCCCGCGCTCGCTCCATCTCTCCATCTTTCAGCGGCCCGTACGTGCCCTTCACTATGAATTTCTGCGGATTGGCCGCTTTCTGGTATCCCGCTCGCGCCAGCCCCTTCATTATCGCGCCCGTTGCGCTGGGCGACCACTTGAACTGCGTATCGAAAGCGGCGGCTTTTCCCTTGCCTTTTGGCAGCGCGGCGAGCCACGAACGCAGGGACTGAGCAGAAAGATCGGGAGGCTTCGGCGCTTTCTTGTCCTCCTTATCGGCCAGGGTTTGTCGTATCTTGTCGGAAGGAAGACGGAAGGCCATTACGGGAGCCCCCGCTACTATCAGGTCGGCGTCCGCGATGACAGAAGCGGTGGCTTCGGTG
The DNA here is from genome assembly GCA_041649635.1 of Dehalococcoidia bacterium. Taxonomy (NCBI): domain Bacteria; kingdom Bacillati; phylum Chloroflexota; class Dehalococcoidia; species Dehalococcoidia bacterium. The sequence goes on along the minus strand of JBAZMV010000007.1, from coordinate 4,377 downwards.
GTGGAGAGCGCCCGCGCCCCGGGACCGATGCCTTCCGCTATTGCCCGGGCTATGGCCGCGGTGTTGCCCCACATGGATTCGTAAACAACGATGGCTTTCATGATGTTCTCCTTTCAGGGCTGCAAAATCAGGCTAGTGTACCTTTTCTTCCATTTCCCATGATGTGAGTTTATCCTGGATAAAACTTACAGCCAGGTCGTGTTCTTTCTTTCCGGTACCATTGATATAAAGCGGCTCACCAAAGCTTATCCGAACCGTCTTTGCCGGATCGATTTTGCCAAAATAGGGAATAGGGAATCCGTCATTACCCCAGGCATCGGACTTTATTGCTATCGGAACAACAGGTACTTGAGCGTGTTTCGCGAGTTTTACACCGATACTGCTAAAATCTTCCGCTCTGAATTCGGTCATCCTTGCTCCCTGGGGAAAAACTATTACTGAAGCATCCTGTTTCAGAGCCGTGTGTCCTTTAGAGAGAACATGGATTAAATCTTCTCTGGGGCTTGTTTTTGAGACGACTATCGGATTCTGGCTTGGCAGAATATCTTTAAAGATAGGCCACCTGAGTATTCCCTTGTATACCACACAAATGACGTTCCTATGAGGTAAAAGAATTGCCGGCAGGATCATTGTTTCCAGGCTGCTCATATGGTTACCTATGAATACACAGGGGGTTTTGAGGTTTTTAAAAGCTGTCATGTTCTCGATTTCGAAGCGTACGCCTACGTCTTCCAGACAACGGAAGATATGGTGGGTGTCCCGGCTGCACGTTGTATTGTCATATAGTCCCTTTTTGGCTAGTCTTGATGCGCTCCAGAAGATCCGGAGCAATCTGGTATAGAAAATATTGGATGGGAATAAACGAGCAATAAATGATGTGCGGCCGTTACGAGAGCGATAACTATCTCCGGCTAGTGCTTGCTGGAGGTCGCCTAAGTTAATAGAACTGTTATCGGTAGACATAACTGTATCAAAGTATATATTAAAGACTTGGTCTGCGGCAACAATAGCACACCTACGGCGCTGAACGCGCCGGGTTTTCCTCGTCCTCCGACCATCGTGACTGGTTTTCCACTATGTATTGGCGGATGAGATTCAGGGAAGCGTCGTCGCGGATGACGTGTTCATAATAATTGCGTTGCCAGACATTGTAAACTGGTGTGTTTTGACGCATCCATTTGGTCACGCCGATTTTGAAACCGCGTATCACGGAACCTATCGTCTTTGACGGGCCGTGCCCTTGTTTCGAATGTAGGGGCGAAAAATTTTTCGCCCCTACGGATGCGGTTATCGATAAAATCCCGTGTATATGGTTCGGCATGATGACAAATTCATCCAATTCGATGTGGGGAAAATTTGCGGGGATGTCATGCCAATGTTTTTCCGCCATCATGCCTGCATCGTTCAGAACCATGTTCCCGTCCGAAATATCTCCAAACAGGCACGCGCGGTCCTTTAGGCAAACGGTCACGAAATATGCGCCATCCTGCATATAATCGTACCCTTGCAGGCGCAGCGAACGGCGATGGTGGTTTTCCGAATCGTGGCATGTGCTCATTATCTTTTTTTACCCCATGTCCCCCGCCACAGTGCGGGCGATGGCTGAGGAGCTTCACCGCGTCATCAGCGCGAACACGCCCCAGCCCAGGTATTCACGCGTGTAAGCGGCGTGGCGCTCGGGTTCCGAGGTCAGCTTGGCTCGAACCTCCTTCGCGAGCTCGTCGCCGGGATTGGCTTCAAGCCATCGGCGCATGGTGAGCCACTTGGCCGCCTCGTATCTGTCCCAGCCGTCCTGGTCTGCCAAAACCATTTCCACGACATCGTAGCCGAGGCGGCCGAAAGACGCGAGAAGTTCCGGAAGCATGAGAAATTCGGAGATCGAGTCGGCAAGACACCCCTTGGCCACGTCTTCCGTCGGCGGTAACTGCCGCCAGTAGGGCTCGCCGATGAGGATGATCCCTCCGGTGCGCAGGCTCCGCGCCAGAAGCTCGATAGTGCCGGCGACTCCCCCGCCGATCCAAGTGGCGCCGACACAGGCTGCCACACTGACCTTATCGTCAGAGACATAGCCGGTAGCATCGCCATGGATGAACTTGACTTGATCGGCGATGCCGAGTTCTTCAGCACGGAGTTTTGCTTGCTGGGTGTACAACTGGCTCATGTCGATGCCGGTGCCGATGATGCCGTAATCGCGCGCCCATGTGCACAGCATCTCCCCCGAACCGCTGCCAAGGTCGAGCACCCGGGCCCCCGGTTCCAGACGCAACGCCGCGCCGAGAGTGGCGAGCTTTTCGGGTGTGAACGGGTTATGGATGCGGTGAGCACTTTCGGTGATGTTGAAGATCCGTGGAATGTCCATTGCAGAAAATCTCCTTACGGGTGTGAATAGATTCGGTCACTGCCTAGCAGTAATTTTTACACTGATTCTACTAATGGTGTCATTTTACAGCCGTCTGTAATGTGAGTCAAACGTCAATATTAGATGTGATTTTAGAAAGAGTTAGAGCCCCCCCGCCCCCTCTGCCCCCATGTCCCCCGCCACAGCGCGGATGACGGCCGCTGTGTTGAGAACAGTGGTATTTCTGATATGTGTCTTAGATCGAGCGGTATACTTCGCGGCGGTGCCGGACGTAGTGTATCAGCACTTGTCTGTCTTTTATATCAACTTCGTAAACAATGCGGTAATCGCCTACTCGAATTCGATATAAATGTTCTGCGTTTGATAGCTTGAGGGCTTTTCGAGGAAGGGGAGCGGTTTTCAGACCTTCGATTTGCTCTATTACACGAATGACGGTTGACTTGGGCAAAGAGCGCAAGTCTTTTTCGACAGATGGTTTAAGGGAGATGTTATAGGATGGCATCTTTCTTGAGCCGTCGTTTCATCTCTTCAAGGCTGACAGGCTTTTCTTCGCGGCGCTCGGCTACTATCGCCAGGTCGTGCAGGTCTTCCATCAATTGTTGATAACGCTTGAGTGAAAGGATGACGCCGGTCTTCTTGCCCTTGGTGTCTATGACGTATTGTTCCATCACAGTGCTCATTTGATTTTCCTTCTCCCTGTCTCGCAACGGCGCTGCTATTGGGTAGTGTCCATTATAGCATGATGTGTTGCCAGATGCTCGTCGGTCACTTCACCACCTTAACCGGTCCCCCCGCCATAGCGCGGACGACGGCCGCGGTATGCCCCACAGGGATTCGTAAACGGTGATAATGTGTAGTTGGTTATTTCTACAAGTCTTTAGGGGTGAGACCAGTGTGTTTAGCGATCCGCGCCAGCATTTTGGGCCCTATTTCGTCACTGTCGCGAAACGAGAAAACATAATCGGGCCAACCGGGGCGGGCGAGAACACGATGAGAAGTGCCGGCTTGCCGTTTGATTGTCCAACCGATACGAAGCAAGGCGGTGAGCACTTTTGGGGCTCTGGTTGAAGACCATCGGCTCATGCTGAGATTGCGAACACTTCCTTTAGCTCGGGGATTTCCTCTCCATACTCAAGCCGGTCGGCCATGACTCGCAGGGCCAGCGCTTCAGCATTTGAGATAGCTTTTTTGCGAGTCTTGCCATAAGCCATGACTCCAGGAAGTTCCCGGATTTCAGCAATCCAACGGCCGTCTTCTTCCCTCTCGATTTCAATTCGCATGCCGTCACCTACGCCGATATCATATCTTACTCAGATAGAGGAGTGCAACCCAGTAACCGTTTGCTTCAGCGCTTTCTCCCGCTCCCCGCCCCCTCTGCTCCCATGTCCCCCGCCACAGCGCGGGCGCTGGCTGCTGTGTTGCCCCACAGGGATTCATAGACGACGATGGCTTTTATGGGACTATGTTTATCCTAATGTTACGCATAAAATCACTAGAATTATCACTAGCACGAGAGGGATAAGAATCCATCCCACAATCCACCATTTGAGTTTTTCTATTTTCTTATATTCTCGTTCCTCTCGTTCGGCTTGCCATTTATTAAAAGCGTCCAATCGTGCTTTTTCATCTGGCCATCCTCCCGGCGGGGGCTGCAATGCCTTAGAGACTCGCCGAGACATTATTGGCATCATTATTGATACAGGGAGAACCCATGCTAAACCAATTACAGCAGAAAGCCAAACGTTATGGGAAAAGACATAGACTGACCATGATACTGTTCCTGCAAATATGTACATGTATAAACAAATTATGATATTTAATTTTCTACGTTCACTACTAGTTATAGGGCGAGGACCCCTAAAGGCATCTTTGCTTGTTCGTTTGATCCAAATTGCCCAGATAAATGACATTATCCAAGGGAGTAATAAAAACGTTGCTACTGGGACTAGTACTGCTGCAAGTTTCATTTATTTCTCACATTCATCTGACTAGTTAAATAAGCCCCCCGCTCCCCGCCC
>JBAZMV010000006.1 GCA_041649635.1 Dehalococcoidia bacterium | reverse complement strand
TGTATCCGTAGATGTCTGAGTTGTAGTTGCCATTGCGATTGCGGCCATCTTCCCATACGACTATGTCACCCGAGATGGCTGGATGGCGCTGGGAGGCGGAATCAACGCAAATGGGGAACTCGGTATCCGTGGTGATGTTATAGCCGTATATGTCCCAGATGCCATTCTGCCAGCTGCCGTTCCGGTTGTCCATCCATACAATGATGTCTCCCGATACAGCGGGCATCCATTGGCTGGCTGAGTTGGTGGTGATAAGGATATTGGTACCGACGGAAAGATTAAGATAGTAAGCCTTACCTATATAATATGCGTCGCTTTGCCACCCATCGCTGTTACTCTGCTCGCTCCATACCACAATGTCACCTGAGATTGACGGATAATTTTGTTCTAGCGAGTTGGTGTACAGAGGGAACTCCTCTTTTACATATGGGGTTGCTGGCGTGGAGGTGGGGGTAGTGGTTGGCGTAGGTATCGTCTCAGTTGTAGAGCAACTTGCCGCTACCAGCACTATCGACAGCATAAAAAGAAAACCTAAACAACAGGTAATTTGCCTTTTCATCAGCACCTCCAGCTAAATGGAGCTACTGAATGATACCATGCCTTAAACCATTTGTGAAGCAATTGAGGCAGCACGTTTCCCCGAAAGGAGCATCCCGCCGAACGTCGGGCCCATGCGCGGCACGCCGTAGACCGTGCCCACCGCCATGCCGCAGACCACCAGGCCGGGATACACCTCCCCGGTGTGCTCCACAACCTGGTCCTCGGAGGCGGTGATCCAGAGCGGGCCCTCGCCCCGGGTTTGCAGCAGGCCGCGCTTCTCCAGTTTCTTGACTACGCATGCGTCGTGCCCCGTGGCGTCGATGACTACCTTGCATTCCAGCGGCACCGGATCGAGGGCGGATATCTCGTTGGGAAGATAGGCGATGGCGCTCCAGTTGACCACCACGCCGGCTACGCGCTTGTCGGCTTTCAGAACGAGGTCTTCCAGCGAGGTCAGCGAAAATATCTTTACGCCCGCGCTGCACGCGGCGGCTATGGCGGCGGCGCAGGTGTGGGGGGCGCTGGCGGTGTAAAGCCCCTTGCTGTGCTTCTCGTAGGGCACGCCCAGCTCGTCCAGCACCTTCTGCGCCGGCGCGCGTATCGTCAGTATGTTCATGAAATAGCCGCCGATCCAGAAGCCGCCGCCGAGGTAGTTGTTGCGCTCGATGATGAGAGTTTTCACGCCTTTCTTGCATAGGTCGATGGCGGCTATGAGTCCGGCGGGCCCTCCGCCGACGATGATGACGTCGCTCTGGACGTATTCGTCGAACTGGGCGGAGAATTTGCGTATTATGGCGCGGGTTACGTCGCGCTCTTCAACCGGCTGGAAGATGGGCATCTTAAGCTCCTCTGGTGGGCACAGCCCACCCTACGATTCTAATCTGTCATTATCCGACTTGATCGGATAATCCAGAAGGCGAATACAAGATTCGCCCCTACTTGGCAATTGTTAATCAACCCCCTGTATCCCCCAGTCTTGGGGGAATTTAAAAAAGGATAGGGGACACCCCTAAAACCCCGTCAGGAGATTATCTCCTGCACCTCTTTTCACCACTCGCCCCTACACCGTACGGGCACGGCGCGCCGTGCCCCTAACATTTCTCAACGCCCTTGCCGAGGTACTCGGAGACCAGCTTCATGGCGCACATGCCGCCGCACATGGTGCAGGTATCGCCTGAGCCCGAGTGCTGCTTGTGCAGCGAGCGCACCTTTTCCGGGTCCAGCGCCAGCCTGGCCTGCTCCTCCCAGTTGAGGCTCTTGCGGGCCACCGACATCTTGCGGTCGATCTCGCGGGCTCCTTTGATTCCCCTTGCAATGTCGGCGGCGTGGGCCGCGATGCGCGACGCGATGACGCCCTGCCGCACGTCCTCCGTCCCAGGCAGGCCGAGGTGCTCCGATGGCGTGACGTAGCAGAGGAAATCGGCTCCGGACATGGCGGCTATCGCGCCGCCGATAGCGCCGGTGATGTGGTCGTATCCGGCGGCGATATCCGTGACCAGCGGGCCCAGCACGTAGAACGGCGCGCCCTGGCATAAGGTCTTCTGGATCACCATATTGGCCGCTATCTGGTCCAGCGGCACGTGCCCCGGCCCCTCCACCATGGCCTGCACGCCGGCCTCCCGTGCGCGGGCCACCAGCTCGCCGAGGATGATGAGCTCCTCGATCTGGGCCCGGTCGGTAGCGTCAACTATACTGCCGGGGCGCAGGCCGTCGCCCAGGCTCAGCGTCATGTCGTGTCGTTTGGCTATGTCGAGCAGGCGGTCGTACTGCTCGTACAGCGGGTTCTCCTTATCGTTGTGCAGTATCCAGCCGAGGAGTATGGCCCCGCCCCGCGATACGATATCGGTGACCCGCCCCTGCTTCTTCAGCCTGTCGATGGAGGCCCTGGTGACGCCGCAATGCACGGTGACGAAATCGACGCCGTCCTGAGCATGCTGTTCTATCGCATTGAACAGGTCGTCGGCGGTCATGTTCACCAGCGCGCCCCTGTCCTTGATCGCCCTTATCGCCGCCGTGTAGATAGGCACCGTGCCCACCGGTATCGGGCTGTTGGCGATGATGGCTTTGAGTATCGATTGCAGGTCTCCGCCCGTGCTCAGGTCCATGACCGTGTCGGATTTATACTGTACGGCGACCTTCAGCTTCTCAAGCTCGGTCTCTTTGCTGCCGCTGTCGGCGGACGTTCCGATGTTGGCGTTGACCTTTATCTTGAGCCCCTTGCCGATGCCGCAGTGCTGCGTTATCTTGTGTTTTTTATTCGACGGGATAACGATAGTCCCCCCGGCGACGCCCTGCTGTATAAACTCCGGCGTGACGCCTTCGTCCGCGGCGACGCGCTTCATCTCGAAGGATATCCCCCCGCTTTTTGCCAGCTCTAACTGTGTCATATCTCACCCCTTTATAAAACAGAAAACCGAGAGCCTCGGTACTCGGTTCCAGACTCCCGGTCTATTCGGTCCCGCTTCCCTACGCTCGCATTACCGAGATCAGGTTCCAGGGGTTGTCCTTCTATGTCCTCTAGGAATCACGGAAGGGCTCTCAGCCTAACGGCTCCCCCGCGGAGAAATCAATGGTAAGTACTTAATATTTTAACATAATCAGCTATGAGGCGCAAATATTATGCAGTCAAAAACAGAAGAGGACGAAATCGCAGAAAACCCAGAGGCTTAGTCAATAAAAATGCTGGCTCGTAAAAATCTATAACAATTTCGCGGCAGGATTACTGAAGAATTCTGTAATAATCTTAGTCATCTCTATATCTGACAGACTGAAGATTTTATGAATCTGATTGAATAAACTATATTCTGGCACTACGAAGCATGCTGATATCTTTACACATATCTGGAATCGTTCCTCCAAATCTACACGTCCTAATATCCTTTGAATATTCCCCGAAACCCGCTCAAATGGATTTACTGACTCATCAAGTTCCTTAAATTTTTCGCGAACATCATTAATTCGATAGCTAGTGGTGTATTGATAGAACACAGTATCTAGGATTTCCATAGCATCATCTTGAGTGATACTTTTTTCATATTCCGTTAGTTGTTTAACTGTCTCATAGAGAAAATAGGTGCCCAACTCGTGGATTATTTTATGTCTTTGTTCTTTATGTGACTCTTTTCTGAACCTAAATATTTTCTTTTCATAATATTTGAACAATTCCTGTATTAGGTCATTTACTGTGGTAAAACCTGTTATGTAGATACATAGTCCTCTTTTCATGTTTGTTGGATATTCTTTAAAGTTGAAATTCTTATTTTCCTTAGCAGAAATGTTTAGAGACCTCTCGATCCTCTGTGATCTCATATCTTGTGCAGTCCTTGATAAAGGCTTATTGCCATCCCAATTGCCACTCCCAGCCTCATCAACGGAAACCTTCCCTTTACACTTAGGATAATTGACACATACATGGAAATCACATCCATCTTTCTTAGATGTCCGTAGGGTTGTTTTTGCTCCACATTTAGGACAATAAGGCATTATTTTCCTCTATACCGCTGAATCACCATGGCGAATCTACCCTACCAAACAAGTATGCTATAGGACGAAGAAGCCCACCGATAATTAAACCTATTAGTAATATTGGTAACAACCACCAAAACATAAATAGTGCAAAGTTTTCGATTTCAATCTTATCCTCCTTAATTATGAGTCCACGTTCTCTACTCCAGCGCATTTTGCTTCCCCCTCTGGGCTATCTATAAAATGACGAGATATCGAAGTAGAAATCTCGGACAGTTCCGTTCTTTAGTACCACAATCAATAGGTCATAAGACTTACCGTCTGATCCTTCTAACAGTTCTTGGGTCTTCAATTTCCAGTCCACATTTCTCTTGCCACAGCGCATCTCTACATATCTGTACTCCGCATGTACCCCACTTGGCTCCGATGTAGTCGTGATTACTACTGCATCTTCCATCGTTGTGCCTGACCCTCCACTATATAGGCTAGATTGATTAGGTCTTCGTCGGTCATCCTTTTGCAGTGTTTTCTGATTTTGAGCCCTATTGTATTTTCTTTTTCGGGGCAGGTTTCCCTTTGAGATAATGCGTAGTTCCGTTTTATAAACATAATAAACTAATAAAAACGACATCACAGCGATGAAAATTATAATCAATCCGCATATCTGCAAGATGTTCAAAGGGCCCATATCCATGTCTATAGTAGAACCAAAGACAAGAAAGCCGATACCCGCTACCATGCCAAAGAACGGAAGAACACAATTATTTAGCAGATTATCTTTTGATTGCTGTTTCAGTTTTTCTGTTGATTGTTGTCTCATGTTTTCCATTGCTTGTTGTCCGACCACTGTCGCTTGTACCCTTTTTAAAACTTCTGGTTTACATCGTTTACACATTATCTTATCTGCAAGTATATAAGAACATTCTGTGCATATAGGTTCACTACACACACAACATATTTGCGTCGCGACTCTATTTGGATGACAATAACAATTTACGCTCATTTAGCCTTTCCCTTAAGCAGCCTAACTGGGTCAAATGGCGCTGGATAAGTTGGTAACACTTTAGTGCCGATGAGAGAATCTGTCAACAATAGCATCTTTATGTTATGCTTTTGTCGCCGCGGCGGGGATACGAGATCGCAGTATGAAAAAGGAGGGGCGCCATGCCGATAAAGGTTAAGGTCAAAGGCGAGGAACTGCAGGAGGTTAGCGAGCACTTCGCCAAGTTGGCCAGCCCTTCATTCAACGACGTGCTCAACTACAGCATCGAGTCGCAGTCCCTGGAAGAGGGCACCCTCAAATTCGATATGCGCGACGAGCTCTTGGGGAACCCCATATTCCGCGTGCTTCACGGCGGGGTCATCTCCTCGATACTGGATATAGCCGGCGCCCATGCCGTGTATCTGCATATATTCAAGCAGGTCATGGGCAAGCCTATAGATAAGAAGATGGAGCGGCTGGGCCGGATAAGCACCATAGACCTGCGCATCGATTACATCAGGCCGGGGAAGGGGCGGCATTTCACCGCCACGAGTAATATCCTGCGGGTGGGGAGCAAGATAGCGGTCTCCCGCATGGAGCTGCGCAACGAGGAGGATGTGCTTATTGCGGTGGGCACGGGGACCTATACGGCGGGGTAGCAGTTTGTCATTGCGAGGAGTCCTTCCATGATATTGCGGTATATGGAAGGATGACGTGGCAATCTCGTTTTCGTATGGTGTAGGGGCGGTTCGCGAACCGCCCCTACGGTAATCGATATATAAGGGCTCGCAATGACGAGGCGGGGAGCGCAATAATTATTGTGGTGGGTTTTCGAACCCACCCTACACGGTCGGATAAATGGAAAAGGGGGCCGTTTTAAACAACCCCCTTCGTCCCCAACCACCCTTCCGTAGAAAGATATTGTTATTTCACAACTACTGTAACGATGAACGTCTCGACGGGCTCTACATCCGTCTCCCAGGAGCGGCTGTACTGCATCTCGATAGTGCTTGTGCCCTCATCGATAGCCTCGAACGTCCAGACCTCCTGGCCTCCCGCGCCCACCATCCCCGTGTCGGCGCCCACAAACTCGTTGCTCACATCGTCGATTACGGCCTCATCGCCGATCTCCGAGATCGACCAGGCATATCCCGTCGACGGATTCGAGTCGAGGGTCACTATCAACGAATCGCCGGGGGAAAGCTCTATCTGCTGGCCGCTTTCGGCGACGTTGAAAATCTGCGGGTCGCCTGTATCCGCCGAAGCCGTGCAGGCCACTCCCGCGATGGCGGCCGCGGCAAGCACCGTTACCGCTGCTAATCCTAGATAATTCTTCATTTCCTTCCTCCTCTTGCGCCGATTAAAATCGGGTTTCTATTTGCCTGTCTTGTTAATAAAGACGTGCCAGGATTTGTTTTGTCAGCCGCGACATTCCGGTCATTATGTAGGGGCAGGGCTTGCCCTGCCCGATAAAGAGGGCGCAGCGAGCAGCGCCCCTACAACGGAGGGTGGAGAGGGTCAGGGTGAGGGTATTCAACTACAGATATCGAGATTGCCACGTCGTCCCTCCATGATATCGCGGTATATGGAAGCACTCCTCGCAATGACATACGGAATGAGGCATTTCCGGTTGTGCAACCGCCAGAGAATCGTGTATATTAGGGAATACCGTAAAATGAAACTGAGGAGGCGCTTCGATGTCTAATGTGATCGTCATGACCGATACCACGGCATGCTTGCCAAAAGACGTTGCCGATAAGCACGGCATAAAGGTCGTTCCCGCCTCTCAGATAACCTGCGACGGCAAGACCTATATCGAGGGCGTGACCATCACCGCCCGGGAGGCTTACGATATCATCAAGAAGGACCCGGACAGCTTCTGCACCGCGGCCATCACGCCGGGCATACTCCTGGAGGAGTTCCGCAAGGTCGCTAAGGAGCATCCCCAGATATTCTTTGTAACCATATCGTCCGGTCTCAGCGCGGTAGCCCAGTCCGCCAACGTCGCGGCGGATCTGCTCAAAGAGGAGTTTCCAAATTCCAGGGTCGTGGCTTTCGATTCCAAGACCGTGGCCGGCGCGGAGGCCATGATCGCCATCGAGATGGCCGGGCTGGCGGCGAAGGGTAAGGGCCTCGATGAGCTGGCGGGCTACGCCGCGGCGATGCGCAAGGTAACGGGCGGCGTGCTCATGCTGGACACCGTCGGCTACACCTATCGCAGCGGACGCATGTCTAAAGAAGACGCGCTCAAGACTGCGCAGTCGAACATCAAGCCGGTAAACCGCATGTCGGATGAGGGCGTTATGGAGTTTGCCGACATGACGACGGACAGGCTCGAGGGGTTAAAGAAGATGATAGAGGTCGTGAAGAAGGATGCGGCAGCCGCTGAAGCGATGCATTTCATGGTCTCTCACGCCGACGCGCCCGATACGGTGCAGACACTTGTCGATATGATCAACAAAGAGTTCAAGGTCCTGAGCATGATAGTGAGCGACTACAGCCCGGTTATGGGGTACTCCACCGGTCCCGGATGCATGTTTATCGGATACCACCCAGAGATGGGTTTATGAGGCGTATGATTGTCGCAATGTAGGGGCAATTCATGAATTGCCCCTATGCGGGGGAACGTCGGATTTGATTGTAGGGGCGAGGTCGTCTCGCCCTGTTGCGGGCAGACACGCAGGTCTGCCCCTACGCGAATGTCGAAATATGAGGGCTAAGGGTTTGAATATCGACGAGATTGCCGCGTCGCCAACGGCTCCTCGCAATGACAGATTATTGAGAGAGGTACCCCGATGAATCGGGGACAGGGTTTTAGGGGTGTCCCCTATCCCTTTTTAAATTCCCCCAAGAGTGGGGGATTAAGGGGGTTGATTAGTTTAAAGCTGATGAATTTATCTCGACATATGGAGAAATCATAAATTGAGCGTACTCGATCGATTCCGTGAAGTAAATGAATCCTTCCCAAAAACCGCTCAAATCCTGGAGCACAAGAAGCGCGGCGGCAAGGTCATCGGATGGCTGTGCACCTACGTTCCCGAGGAGATAATCCACGCCGCGGGCGCTCTGCCTATACGCATCATCGGTTACTCTCGCGAGGCCAATCTGGACGATGCCAACGCCCATCTTTACATAAATAATTGCACGTTCTCGCGCAGCTGCCTTCAGCTCGGCCTTGAGAAGCAGTACGACTTCCTCGACGGCGTCGTGGGCGGCTCGACCTGCGACGGCGCGCGGCGGCTGTTCGATGTCTGGCGCCAGTATGTAGGCACCCCTTTCCATCACGTGCTGACCGTGCCGCGCAAATTCACCGAGCGCGCTCACCAGCTTTACTATGACGAGGTCGTGCTGTTCAAGAAACATTTCGAGGAGCACTTCGGCGTCGAGATAACGGATAAGGCGCTGTTAAAATCGACAATTTTATTAAACGAATCGCGCGGCCTGTTGCATGAGCTTTATGAGCTGCGCAAGTGGGGCAAGCCGCCGATAAGCGGGGCCGAGACGCTGGAGGTGCTCAACGCGGCGTACAGGATGCCCAAGGAGCTCTTCAATCAGTGGATCACCGAATTAATCGATGAATTGAAGGCCAGCGACAAGGCCTTCACCGGCAGGGCGCGGGTCATGCTGGTGGGCAGTGTGCTGACCAATCCGGAGTTCGTCAAGTCGATAGAGGATCAGGGCGCGCTTGTCGTGACCGACGAACTGTGCACCAGCACGCGCTACTGGGGCGATAAGGTCGTTCTCGACGATGGGAGGCCGATACTGGAGGCCATCTCGCGGCGATATTTGAACAACTTCCCCTGCGCCCGGATGTACCCCTCCGACGAGCGCTTCAACCGCATCATCGATTACGCCCGCGACTTCAGGGTCGACGGTGTGATAAGCGAGATCGTGAGGTATTGCGTGCCGTATGCCCACGATTTGCCGCTACTGACGGACAGGCTGTCGGAGGTTGGCATACCGACATTGGCACTCGACGTGGAATACGGTTCGGCGGGTTCCGGGCAGGTCGCCACGCGGGTGCAGGCGTTCCTGGAGATGCTGGAGGCGCGGAAGAAATAGATGTCGCGTCGAATTTGATTGTAGGGGCGAGGTCGCCTCGCCCTATGGATTCCGGTCTTCACCGGAATGACGATTCGGAAATATAGGTATCCCGTAGGGGCGAAGAATTTTTCGCCCCTACATGAGGATCGAAATATGGGGGTTATTGGGTTTAATATCGACGAGATTGCCGCGTCGCCAACGGCTCCTCGCAATGACAGACTCTTGAGAGAGGTACCCCGATGAATCGGGGACGGGGTTTTAGGGGTGTCCCCTATCCCTTTTTAAAATTCCCCCAAGAATGGGGGTCAGGGGGTTGATTTAAACTGTGAGCACTGAAAGCAATAAAAAAATCGAATCCATAATCAGGGCCTGCAGGCTCATGCTGCGCATGAACCAGGCCAAGCCCGATGCGCGCAAGAGCGACACCCTGTATTATAAGATGCTCGAGACCTATTACCGCCGCCTGCTCGACGCGCACGACGGCGGAAGGCTCATCGCGGCGCACACGGTGTTCTTTCCCACCGAGCTCATCTACGCCATGGACTACGTGCCGATGCACACAGAGGTTACTACCTGGATGATGGCGCTCTTTACCGGCGAGAATTCGGACATTCTCTCGTCCGGCGCTGAGCTGGGTCTGGCCTCCGAGATATGCACGCCACATCGTGGGCTGGCCGGCGCCTTCGCCAACAAATCGATACCGTGGCCGGACGTCATGCTCTGGTCCAGCCTGGTCTGCGACAACACGGCCAAGGCCGGCGAGCTAATCATGAAGATAACGGGCGCGCCGGGGTTCTTCATCGACCACCCGTTCAAGGAGAGCGAGGGGGAGCTGCAGTACCTGGCGGGGGAGCTGCACGACATGGTATCGTTCCTGGAATACAAATCGGGCAGGCGCATGCACTGGGACCGGCTGGCGGAGATCGTGGCCCGTATGGACCTGCAGATAGAGCTCATACGTGAGATAAACGAGATGAGGAAGGCCGTTCCCACTCCGTTCTCGCCGCTGGGTTTCCTGCAGCTGCTTACTATCGACTATCTTTTCCCCGGCCAACCCGAGGCCATTGAATACCTGGAGACGCTGCGCGATGAGCTGGCAGAAATGGTTGAGCAGGGCAAGGGCGCCGTCGACAAGGAGAAATTCCGCCTGATGACGTTCTTCCTGCCCCCGATGTACCTCATGGGCTTCCTGGACCGCATCGCCGTTGAGCACGGGGCGGTCAGCGTGACCGAGCCGTTCTTCACCTTCTGGGGCGAGGGTAAGCTCGACCCGTCTAAGCCGCTGGAGGCAGTGGCCAAGAAGTCCTTTATGATACCGGAGATGCGCATGTACGGCCCGCTCGATAACCGGGCCATAGGCAGCATCAAACAATGCGCCGAGGAGTATAAAGTCGACGGGGCGGTCTACTGGGCCGACGTGGGTTGCAGGCACACCTGCGCCACGATAAAGCTGTTCAAAGACCTGCTGGAGGAGATCGATATCCCTGTCGTGACCATCGATTGCGACGTGGTGGATCCCACAGTCACCTCCGAGGCCGAGGTGCGTGCCAAGATGGAGCAGTTCTTCGAGATGCTGGAGGACAGATAATGGCGGACGAAGAGGAGAGCCCAGTCGAGCCGACACGAAATCGGAAGAAAACAGTCGGCGTGATTCTTATGATTGTAGGCGTATTCGGTTTTATCTTGTGCCTTATTTGGTTTTTTTGTGGACATCGCAATTCCGACGCTGAAATATACATTGGCACATATATTATCTTGTTATTTATGGTTGTCTTCTTTTTGGTATCTATGACAGGAGGAATCCTTTTCTGGGTAGGAGACAACGAGGATAGACGACAAAGCAAGCTTAATAAGGCCGTCGACTCGCAATCGAAATAGCAGTCCTTCGAGATGCTTGAGGATAGATGAGAATTAGAGTATATTAAACAAACAATATTTTTCGATATCGCACGGTATTGAGGTATTAGAAAATGGGCGTTATCAGGTGTCCCGAGTGCGGCAGCAGAACAACCTTGCGTACGTCAAAAATAAGCGATATCAAGTACTACGTCTGCATTAATTACCCCAAGTGCAAAGGCATGGTTCCCATCGAGGGCAGCGTGTACACCGAGATAGGCGGGGGAAGGTCTATGGGAAGACCCCGGATGGAGGACATGCGGCGGCAGAGGGATGAGCATGCTACCAAAGGCATGGTTCTGGCTGATGAACCCCCGACAAATATCTGGAACAAGGGTGACTACACATCAAGGGCCGCGTCTACTCCGTCTCAACGTAAAAAGACGCTTAATTTAGCGGCAGGAACCAGGAAAGGCGAATTTTCCAAGACCAGATGGCCGGGATCCGCCGAGGCCGCGGAATACAGGGCGCGGCGGCAGGGGGAGGGGGTTTCCCCTGACGCCGGGGCCGTACGCGCCATCAGTAATCCCGCAAAGGGCGAGCGCGGGTCGGCTCATGGGTCCGGTCGTTCCATGAGAAGAAGAGATGCTTCTGATTCGTCATGGGGTGACGATTGGGGCGACGATAGCTCTGCGTCGAAGGCTGTGTCTGAGAGGCCTGCCCGGCGAATAACAGAGGAACAAAAAGCTCATACTGTTGAAAGGAAACAGCCAGTTTCGCGGCGGGAAACGGTGCCTGCAAAAGGCGTCTCCGCTAGGAAAAAAGTAGCGCCGGAGCCTGTGAGGAAGAAAGCGCCGAAGGCCGCACCCGCTAAACCGCGGCGGCCGCAAGAGCCTGAGCTTGTGGATGATGAATTCAAGCAGATGGAATCGACGGAGGAAGCTGCAGACGCCGGCGGAAGGAAACGCTCTCCCCTTGTGATCATCATAGCCCTGGCCGTGGCCTTCCTGGCGATAGACGGGATAATCTATGCCGCGGTTCAATTGATAAGCGATTGAAAATGACAGCTGCTTCCCCGCCGCTGTCTTCTCATCAGGATTCCGCTGGGTTAGAATATAGCTCATGAATTACTTAGGTATTGATGTCGGCAGTTTGACCACCAAGGCCGTCGTTCTTAATGATGACGGCGGCTTCGCTTTTGGCGTTGCCGAGACGGGTGACGACGCGGAGCAGAGCGCGCGGGAGGCGGTTCGGCTGGCGTCGAACGGAAATATCGTCGACTTGACGAACGGCTGGCATATCGTTGCGACGGGCATGGGGGGCAAGTCGGTAAAGTTCAGCCCGCAGCACAAGGCGATAAACACCTGCATCGCCCGCGGCGTCCATCACCTCAACCCCTCGATTCGCACCGTCATTGATGTTGGCGGGGAGAGCAGCGCGGCGCTCAAATTGAATGCCAAGGGAAAGCTCAGCGCGTGGGAGAACCAGGACAAGTGCGCCTCGGGGACGGGGATATTTTTACAGCAGATGTCAAAGATAATGAGGATGTCGCTTGAGGAGATGTCGGAGATATCGTTCCAGGCCAAGGCGCGGGCGGAGATATCCAACACCTGCGCCGTCTTCGCCGAGTCGGAAGTGATATCGAACGTGCACCGCGTGCCGCCTACGCCCATGCCGGACATCGTCGCCGGTATTTTCGCCTCAATGTCCAGCCGCGTCATGGCCATGTGCAAGCGCGTCGGCATCGAGCAGAGGGTGGCCGTGGTGGGCGGGGTGGCCATGAACAAAGGATTCATCAACATACTGGAGCAGGACATGGGATTCAAGGTCTTCGTGCCGGAGTCACCCCAGATTGTAGCTGCGCTGGGCGCGGCCATAATCGCAAAAGAAAATGTCGATAAGGGGGCCGCGGCATGACCATAGTCGCCGGCATCGATATCGGCTCGCGCGCGGCCAAGGCGGTGCTGCTCAAGGATGGGCAGATCGTCTCTTCCACCATCGGCGATACGCTTCCCGACAGCGTGATGACATCGACCACGACGATGTCGAATCTGCTGGAAGGCACGGGGCTGAATGTCGAAAATATCGATTACATCGTCGCTACCGGCTACGGGCGCGTGCTCGTGCCGTTCGCGAAAGAAAATGTGTCAGAGATAAGCTGCCACGCGCGCGGCATCAACTTTTATTTCCCCTCGGTGCGCACCGTGCTGGATATGGGCGGGCAGGACTGCAAGGCCATCAGCGTGGACGGGCAGGGGCGTGTCACCAAGTTCGTCATGAACGACAAGTGCGCCGGTGGAACGGGCCGGTTTCTCGAGATGATCGCGGAAGTCCTGGGCGTTCCGCTGTCGGAGAGCGGCGCGCTGGCCACTCAGGCTAGAAATCCAGTTCCTTTCAATACGATATGCGCCGTTTTCGCCAAGACCGAGGCCCTGGCCTATCGCAGAAAGGGCGCGGAGAAGGGCGACATACTGGCCGGACTGAACGACGCTATCGCGCAGAGAAGCCTGGGGTTGCTGAAGCGCGTCGGCATACAAGCGGATTTTAGCATCACGGGCGGCATTGCCAAGAACAAGGGGATGGTCGCTAAATTGACGGAGAAGGTCGGCATGGAGCCGCTGCTGTGCCCGGACCCGCAGCTCGCGGGTGCGCTGGGCGCCGCGCTTTACGCCGAGGAACGGCTGAAAGGTGTCATTGCCGGCGGCGTCGAGATACAGTACGGGTACTCGGACGGCACGGGAGAATATTTCATTACGGTCGACACAGCAAAATGCGACGGCTGCGGGCTTTGCGTGGAGGCTTGCCCAGGTCGCGTTTTGACCATGATTAGCGAGGACGGCCGAGGTCCGTACGCCGCGGTCAAAGAGAATCTGCGCAAGAAGCTGTCATACGTGTGTCCCGGCATCGTGTCCTGCGCCGCGAAGGGCAGCAATTGTCGCGATGTCTGCAAGCACGATGCGATAAAGGTTAGCTGGTAGGGGGCACGGCGCGCCGTGACCGTACGGTGGAAGGGTGTCGAGATTTATTTTGTAGGGGCAGGTCTTGTACCTGCCCTCTGGAGGGCGACCACGAGGGTCGCCCCTACAAAAATCCCCCTGAATCCCCCTTTTCTAAAGGGGGACCAAGGGGAATCAGGCAGAGGAGGCTTTTGATGACCAATACCCCGAAGAAGCTGAGAGTCGCGATAGATGCCATGGGCGGCGACTTCGCCCCGGCCGAGATAGTGAAGGGTGCGATAATGGGCGCGCGCGAGTTCGATGCCGAGGTCATCCTGACTGGCACCGTCTCCGATATCGAGCGCGAGGTCGCTAAACACAACGTCGACGGCATCACCTGTCGCATCGTCGAGGCTACTGATGTCATCAAAGATGGTCAGGAAGCGGCCTACGAGGTCTTCAAAAAGCCCAACAACTCCATCTCCATCGCCGCGAAGCTGGTCAAGGACGGCGAGGCCGATGTCATGGTCAGCGCGGGCAATACCGGCGCGTGTATGGTGGCCGCCATGCAGCACCTGGGCGTGCTGCCCGGCCTGGACCGCCCCATGATCGGTGGAGCCTTCCTGGGGCTGGCGCCCGGGACCGTCCTGCTGGACATGGGCGCTGTCGTCGGCGCGCAGCCCTATCACATGGTCAACTTCGCCGTGGCCGGAGCCGTCTATTGCCGCAGCTTCATGGGCATCGAGAACCCCACCGTCGGGCTGCTCAACGTGGGCGCCGAGGAGGGCAAGGGCAATGAGATGACCAAGGCGGCCTATCCGCTGCTGAAGCAGAGCGGCCTCAATTTCATCGGCAACGTGGAGGGCATGGACATACCGCTGGGCAAGGCCAACGTCGTCGTCTGCGACGGCTTCGTCGGCAATATTCTGATCAAGTTCTGCGAGGGCATCGGGCGCACCGCGACCGCTTGGCTGGAGAAAGAGCTCAAGGACAGCGTCGACGGCGGCATATTGAAGACCACCAACGATAAGCTCTATAAGCTGCTGAGCCCGGCTACGGCCATGGGGGGCGGCCCGATGTGGGGGGTGGGCGGGGTAGCCTGCGTGGCGCACGGGGCGGCGGACGCGGCTCAGATCGTGGGCACTATGAAGCAGGCCAGGCAGACGCTTGAGAGCGACTTCGTCGGCAAGCTGAGAGCCGAGCTGGAGCGCATACAGGGGCTTGTTAACCGTCAGTGATTTTTAGATAATAGCGTGTAGTGAGTAGCGTGTAGGGGCGAGGTCGTCTCGCCCTTTTCTTGAATCCGAGGAGGATGCATGTCCACATTAGACCAGTTAAAGAAGATGATCGCTAAGGTTACGCACGGCACGGAGGGCGATATAGCATTGAACACGCCTTTAAAAGATATTAAGGCCGATTCACTCCACTGGGTTCAGATAATCATCGCCGTGGAGGGCGCATTCAACGTCGAGGTTGATGTGGACGCCATGAGGAATTTTGTTACCATAGGCGACTTTGTGCAGTACATCGAGAAGGCGGGGAAATAAGTTTCATCCTCGATGCCACTTTAATCGAGGTAGCCTCACAATATTCCCTCAGTAGCTTCGAGGCCTATAAGCTACTAATATAGAAGATTGAAGCTGTTCGCCATGGTATTAAATGTGCCCTGATATGTATTCCAGCATGTAACGTCGCATGAACCGACAATCAGCTACGCTGTTTGCTGGCTGATAAGAACACAGAACGTTTCCTGCACAGACTCTCCGTAATCGCCCACATAGGTATATATCACTCTTAACGCAGGTATGCCGTCTATAGTAAGGTTCTGTTTGGAAACGAGGTTGTATTCATTAAAGATTGCGATCATCGGTTCAATGACTTCGGTGAAATATATCTCAGCGCTGGTGTACCCTTCTTCATAAGAAGCCGTCACGGCGCCGAAAGGATACCACTCCGCGCATGTCGTGGGAGAGATGAAGAAGACTCCCGATGCGTCCTCATTCGGTTCCCAACCGTCGGGTACGGATATAGAGAAGCCGTTGATACTATCGGTATAAGTTGTAAATCCGGTCGTTGGCGTTCCCGACGAACCGCATGCGGCAGCGAACACAGCCACTATGCCTATCAACACAACCGCAGCTATTTGTGACAATTTCATAAATCCCCCTTGTAATGAGTACTGTGTGTATCGATTCGAAACATGCGTAACGGGAACACTTTAGATGCCGGCGATAGGGTATGCCAAGCCCAACATCTGACTGGGTATTTAACACATGGCGCTGAAGAACAAGACGCGGACAAAGCGCCGTTGCTAGAATTTCCCATGCGGAGTTTGACGAATTATTAATCAGCCCAGATAGTAAACCGCAATGCTAGCACGACAATCACAATAAGGATGCAGGCTCCAACAATCATCATCGTTGTCCGCGACATACCAGTCCTCCTATATATTAACACTGCAGGCGCAATCCTTATTGTCGGGTCGCGCCTTTTACAAAGGTTGTAATACTCTAATACTGAGGGCAAGTATTTGTCAAGCGTGTCATGGCTAGGCAGCGTCGTTTGTAAACTTTTTGTAGTTCGATTGACTTGAATATACTCGTATGCTATCATCCGTGAATATCCAAAGGCGAGACTAATGTCCAAAGAGAAAGCCCTGGCATGCATTCTAGTCGGCGCGGCGGTGGGTACTCTGGCAGGGCTCACCGGCATCGGAGGGGGAGTCTTCCTGGTGCCCCTGCTCGTCGCCGTGCTGTATGTCCCTCAATATGAAGCCCATGGCACATCTCTTGCCGTGATTTTCCCTATGGCTCTGGCCAGCGCCGTGATGTACGGCGTGAACGGCCACATCCAGTGGGATGTTTTTATGGCGCTGGCCGCCGGCGGTGTCGTGGGCGCTGTGCTGGGGGCCAGGCTGATGAAGCGCGTTCCGGAGAGGCGCCTGCAGTGGTTGTTCGGGCTGTTCATAATCTGTGTGGGATTCGTCATGGTTGTAACCCACCCTACGGTGGCCGAGACCCTTGTAGAGCGTGACCTGGGCGTAGCGGCGTATTTCGGGTTTATAC
This sequence comes from Dehalococcoidia bacterium, assembly GCA_041649635.1. Lineage (NCBI taxonomy): Bacteria > Bacillati > Chloroflexota > Dehalococcoidia > Dehalococcoidia bacterium. The sequence continues at coordinate 90,185 of JBAZMV010000006.1, read as the reverse complement.
TCGGCGGCCTTGTGGCCGGATTCCTGTCAGGGCTAATGGGGGTGGGCGGCGGCGTGGTGCTGATACCGGTGATGGTGCTTCTGATGGGGCTGGACCAGCATTCGGCGCAGGGGATATCGCTGGCGGCTATAGCGGTCATAGCGTTCTTTGGTGCCTTCACGCATCTAAAGCAGAAGACGGTCAGGAACGATATCGCGATGTATGTTGCTCCCAGCGCCGTGTGTTACGGACTGCTGGGCAGCTTTCTCGCGGACAGGATAGATGCCAATATACTGAGGGACATGGTTGGCGTTATAATAATCATTACGGGCGTACTGGCCGTGTTTAGAGACTGGCGTGCCGGAGGTTTTGCGTCGTGAGCAGTTTTACCGAGTTGAATGGAAAGATCGCAAAGTGCGATGCCTGCAGGCTGTGCAAGCAGCGCAAGCGCGCCGTGCCCGGCGAGGGGCGCGAGGATGCCGATATCATGTTTATCGGGGAGGCGCCCGGGTGGCACGAGGACCAGCAGGGGCGGCCTTTTGTGGGGCCGGCGGGGCAGTTCCTGGACGAGCTGCTGCAATCTATCGGATTGAAGAGAAGCGAGGTCTATATCGCCAACGTCGTTAAATGCCGCCCCCCGAGCAACCGCGACCCCCTGCCCGACGAGATCGAGTCTTGCCGCAAGTGGCTCGACCGGCAGATCGAGGTCATTAAACCGAAGGTGATCGTAACACTGGGACGGCATTCCATGGCCAGGTTTTTCCCGGGCGCTACAATAAGCAGGATCCACGGCACCTCTCGTCAGGGCGACGGAGTTACCTATTTCGCCATGTACCATCCGGCGGCGGCCCTGCATCAGGGAAGCTTGCGCAGGGTCATGATGGAGGATATGCTTAAGCTTCCGGCGTTGCTGGCGGATGGCGGGTCGGCCGGAGAGCAGCCGTTGCCGCAGAAAGAGAAGACAGAAAAGAAAACGGAGAATATCGAGAAGGTCGCAAAGGGAGAGAAGTCGGAACAGACGGAGCCCAAACAGCTATCGATGTTCTAGAGATTTTGTTATGGGAGAAGCGAAGGACAAAGGGTCGACGAAGCATCGGCAGGGGACGGGCCGCAGCGCCGTTTTCTATGTTGTGATAGTCCTGACCGTACTGGTTGCGGCGGCGGTGCTGCTGTTCTGTTTCTACAAGCCGGCGCGAAGCCCGTTCGTCGATACATTCGGATACGGGCTCATCCCGCTGGGCATCTTCATCCTCGCCGTTATGTGGTTCCTTTTCCGTCGCTGGATCCGCCAATTGTTCGAGAAGATGCACGTTCCCGCCTTCCTGCATGACATCAACGTCTGGCTCGGCATCATCTCTATGGTCTTTGCCGTCTTCGGCATACTGGCGTTCTTCGATATGGGCGGGAAGCTGGGCGACGTCATTATCACCGATTCGTTCATCGTCGGGTTCCTCATCGTTCTCGGGCTCATATTTCTCGGCATAATACTTATATGGCCGAGAAGGTGCTGGGCTCTGGTCGTGTACCTAGCCCGCTCGATCGCGAAAATCTATAAGCGTTATCCTCTCCACAGCTATCTGTGGCGCGCTCTGTGCCGGCCGTTCATCTATGTCAAAGAGCATCCCATAGAGCGTAAACCCAAGCCGATACAGGTCACGGCGGTTCGTACCGATATCGGCGTGCAGGAGACTGAAGTCGTACAGCCGAAAGAGAAGCCCGCGAAGAAAGAGAAGAAAATTCCGGCCCCGGTCGAAGACAAGACCGAAGCAGTTAATATTGTCGAGCCGGCGGTGCGTGCGGGAGGGGAGGAGAGCAGGTGGCAGCTTCCATCCCTGACGCTGCTCGAGCGGGAGCCCGAGGCGCAGAAGCCGGCGGTGGACACCGAGCGCGGGGCGCGCATCATAGAGGAGGCGCTGGCCAGCTACGGCGTTGAGGCCAAGGTGGTTGAGTCCAACGTGGGCCCGGCTGTGACGCAGTACGGCGTGGAGCCGGGGTGGGACCGCAAGTTCAAGGAGATAAAGGAAAAGGACAAGGACGGCAATATCACTATTCGACAGAAAGAGGTCTCCAAGACCAGGGTCAAGGTCGAGCGCATCGCCTCGCTGGCCAACGACCTGGCGCTGGCGCTGGAGTCGCCTTCCCTTAAGATAGAGGCGCCGATACCGGGCAAGGCCATGGTCGGCATCGAGGTGCCGAACCCCACGGCATCCACGGTGGCGCTGAGGAGCATAATAGAGACGGGCACTTTCCAGAAGGTAAAGGCCAAGACAAAACTGCCGCTGGCACTGGGCAAAGGCATGTCCGGGGAGAGCATCGTTGCGGACCTAACCAAGATGCCGCACCTGCTGATAGCCGGCGCCACCAACAGCGGCAAGAGCATCTGCATGAAATCCATCATCGCTACGATATTGATGTATGACAGCCCCGAGGAGGTGCGCTTCATCATGGTGGATCCGAAGCGGGTGGAGCTGGTGTCCTTCAATAATGTGCCGCACCTGCTGACCCCGGTGATAGTCGATCACGAGAAGGCTGTGGCCAGCCTTAGATGGCTGGTGCGTGAGATGGATGATCGCTACAAGAGGCTGGCCGCGGTCGGAGCCAGGGATATAGAGTCCTACAACAAGAGCCCGCGTGTCGATAAGCCGCTGGCGTATCTGATGCTCTTCATCGACGAGCTGGCCGAGCTTATGATGACAGCGCCCGATGACACGGAACGCATGCTGTGCCGTCTGGCGCAGCTGGCGCGGGCCACCGGCATCCATCTAATAGTAGCCACGCAGCGCCCCTCGGTCGATGTCGTGACTGGATTGATCAAGGCCAATTTCCCGGCGCGCATCAGCTTTGCCGTGGCCTCGCAGATCGATTCGCGCACCATCCTCGACACCGTAGGCGCGGAGAAGCTGCTGGGACGCGGCGACATGCTGTTCCTGCCGCCCGATGCGCCCAAGCCGAGGCGGCTTCAGGGCACATACGTATCGGAGGCCGAGATCGAAAAGCTCGTCAGCTTCTGGATAGGCCAGCACCCCAGGGAGGCCGGCGTGCAGCTGCTGCCGGATCTGGATACCCAAGCGGCCGCCGGCGACAGGGTCCCGGAGGACGCCTTACTGCAGCAGGCCATAGGTTTAACGGCTGGGCTGAACAACATATCAACATCATTCTTGCAGAGACGGCTGGGCGTGGGCTACCCGCGCGCCGCCAAGATAATGGATCTGCTTGAGGAGAAGGGCATTGTGGCCCCCGGCGAGCCGGGGAAATCGCGTCAGGTGCTGATGAAACAGGATATTAAGAAACAAACGGATGTTAAGAAGCAAGATGCCGCGGAGGGCGATGCGATATGATGAAGGGCTTCTTCGATAAGATTCTGCCGCGGCGGCCGGAGCGTCTAGAGCACGGCGCCTTCGATAAGATGAACACCTGCCTGTACTGCGGCGGGAACCTTCTATCGAACGACACGTTCGAGCGCTTCCGAATATGTCCCGAGTGCGGCTACCACTATCAGATATCGGCCTACGACCGTATCGCGCTCATAGCGGACAATGAGAGCTTTATCGAGATGAACAGGTCGCTGGCCTCGCTCGATCCGCTGTCCTTCTCGGGCGAGACGTCGTATAAGAAGCGCGTCTTCGAGGCGCAGAAGAGGACCGGCTTGCCCGAGGCCGTGGTCACCGGTGTGTGCCAGATAGAGGGCACCTGGACTGTTATGGTGGTGCTGGACTTCAGCTTCCTGGGCGGAGGCATGGGTTGTGTGGTGGGCGAGAAGGTGGCGCTGGCCTTTGAGCATGCCCTTAAGAAACGGCTGCCGCTTGTGGCCGTAGTGTCGAGTGGAGGCGCGCGAGTGCAGGAGGGCGTGCTGGCGCTGATGCAGATGGCCAAGACGGCGGCTGCGGCCAAACAGTTCATCGATACGAACCTGCCCTTTATATCGGTTCTCACCAATCCCACCACTGGCGAGGTTTATTCCAGCTTCGCCAATCTGGCCGATATCATCGTTGCCGAACCCGGGGCGCTCATAGGCTTCGCTCCCATGAGGCTGGTGGCGGAGATGGAGGGAGGAACACTGCCTCCCGATACGCATACGGCTGAAGCTCATCTGAAACACGGGTTGATCGACCTGATCGTGGAACGCCCAAGGCTGCGCGAGCTGCTGGCCGTGCTGCTGGACCAGCTTTTATCTCAGTATCGAATATCGATCAAGAGAAGGTTCGGGCCATATCCGCCGATAAAGACGCACAGGGAATCGGCGTGGAAGAGCGTCCAGCTTGCCAGGCACGAGGACCGGCCCACGTCGCTGGATTACATCGGCAGGATATGTTCCAGCTTCATCGAGTTGCACGGGGACCGCTGCTTCGGCGATGACGAGTCGGTGGTCTGCGGGCTGGCGGATATCGGCGGCGGAACCGTCGTTGTTATCGCTCAGGAGCGCGGACACGGGGACATGGGCAAGAAGGGCTGGATATATCCTGAGGGCTTCCGCAAGGCGCAGCGAGCCATGAAACTGGCGGCCAAGTTCATGCTGCCCGTGGTGACATTTATCGATACCCCGGGCGCCTACCCCGGCCTGAACTCCGAGGAACGGGGGGTGGGCAACGCCATTGCACAGTGCCTGGCCCAGATGTCGGATCTGCCCGTGCCTATAGTGGCCGTGATCATAGGTGAGGGCGGCAGCGACGGCGCGCTGGCCTTCGGTGTCGCCGACCGCATACTGATGCTGGAGAACGCCATCTTTTCGGTGATACCGCCGGAGAGGGCCGCCAGCCTTCTCTACCGGGATTCCAGCAAGGCGGAGGAGGTCGCCACGGCACTGAAGCTGACGGCGAAGGACTGCTCTGACCTCGGCGTGATTGATGTGATTGTGCCGGAACCCAAGGGTGGGGCTCACGTCTCGCCCGATGAGGCGGCGCGCCAACTGAAGAAATACATATTGAACGAGATGGTTCAGTTGCAGGGGACTTTCTGGAGCCGGCTGACCAAGAACAGGTATGAAAAGTATCGCGGCATGGGAAGATATAACTCGCGGTTGAGGGTTGCTTTCTCCAAGGAGAGGGCACAGCTTTCCGAGTATATTTCACTGAAGGTGGATGAGCTCAAGGAGCGCAGGGCTTCTCGTTCGGATGGCGGTGAACTAAAGGAAGGGGCTCAATCGCCTGACGAAGAAGGAAAGCATAAAGAGCCGCCCGAGAGCAAATAGAATCGATTCATTCCGCTTTTTTCCGCAGCCGTTTTAGCACTGCGTCGCGGTAAACTTTACCCAGCGTCCTGCCGTGCTGCGGCATCCGTTCCCGCTTCTTCCTCAGTTTTTTCTCGCGGCGCTCCTGTCTGGTCTCTATATTGTCGCTCATTACTTGTGAACCTTTTATTGATATTATCAAAGATGACTTCTTAACATGGAGACTACGTCTTTAAAGAGATTACATGCTGCTGGACAATAAGGATCTACAGTTATGCAGAGACGCTCTTCTGGCCCTATAGGCACAGGCTCGTCCAGAGGGTATGTTTTGCAAATAGAAGGGCGATCTTCGTAAATTGTGCAAGTAGGCTTCTTGTGCTCATTATAGAACGGGCAAGGTAGTTTCAATGCAAGAGTACCGTCATTCCTAGTTAATAACATTTGTCTAAGAACTTTAGCTTTTCGATATCGCTTCAACCTATTTAATTCCCTTGAGGTAATAGCTATCCCCTTCTCGTGCAGTATAATACCATTGCAGCATTGGCCACATCTTAGACACATGAAGTGTTTTCGAAATATTTGCATACCTTTTTCAGAAAATGGTAAAAATGTTACTAACGCCAAGCTTTTTTCCCTCATTTCGTTTATGAAGGATTCAGCTTTTGCTTCTGTCATGGAGTACAAATCGATTTCTACGAGACTCATTCCATGGCCCTCCGCATCTCGATGATACGGTCCCTTAGCAGCGCCGCCTTCTCGAATTCGAGGTTCTTTGCCGCCTGTTTCATCTGCGATTCCAGGTCTTTGATCAGGCGGAGCTGCTCGTCTTTGGGGAGCGCGCTGACCTGGTAAGGGGCGCGGGTCTCGGCTACGGCGGCGATGCGGTCGCTGATATCCTTGATCGCTTTCTTGATGCCCTGCGGCGTGATGCCGTTGGCCTCGTTGTACGCAACCTGAAGCGTTCTCCTGCGCTGCACCTCGTCCATGGCCGCCTGCATGGATCCGGTGATTGTGTCCGCGTACATGATGACGTTGCCTTCGATATGGCGCGCGGCGCGGCCCATGGTCTGTATCAGCGAGTCGCGCGACCGTAAAAAGCCTTCGTTATCGGCATCCAGTATCGCCACCAGGCTGACCTCGGGCAGGTCGAGCCCTTCCCGTAAAAGATTGATTCCGACAACCACGTCGTAAATTCCAAGCCGCAGGTCGCGCAGGATGTCGATTCGTTCCAGCGTATCGATCTCCGAGTGCAGGTAGTGCGTCTTTATCCCCATCTCCTTCAGGTATTCCGCAAGCTGCTCGGCCATGCGCTTGGTCATGGTAGTCACCAGGCAGCGCTCCCCGCGCTTGACGCGAATCCTTATCTGCTCCATCAGGTCGTCGATTTGATTTTTCGTCGGCTTGACCTCTATCGACGGCTCCAGCAGGCCGGTGGGCCTTATCAGTTGCTCGGCGATACGCCGGCTGTGCTCGTATTCGTACGGCCCCGGCGTTGCGGAGGCGTATATAACCTGATTAACGTGTTCCTCGAACTCCTCGAAGTTCAGAGGGCGGTTGTCCAGCGCCGAGGGGAGGCGGAACCCGTAGTCGACGAGCGTCTGCTTGCGCGACCTGTCGCCGTGATACATGCCGCGTATCTGCGGCAGTGTCATGTGCGACTCGTCGATAATGAGCAGATAATCGTTGGGAAAGTAGTCGATCAGAGTCCATGGCGGGCTGCCCGGCGCCCGCCGCAGCAGGTGCCGCGAGTAATTCTCTATACCGGTGCAGTAGCCGACCTCGCCCATCATCTCGAGGTCGTAGTTTGTCCTGGATTCCAGCCTGGCCGCTTCCAGGAACTTGCCCTGCTCCTTTAGCCCGGCCAGCCGCTCCTTCAGCTCCGCGCGAATATCGTCCATCGCCGCATTCATCTTGTCCGGGGATAGAACGAAGTGCTTGGCGGGGTAGATATCGACTTCTTCGCGCTCGGCCAGCAGTTCGCCGGTCAGCGGGTCCACCTCAACCAATCGCTCGATGGTATCGCCGAAGAACTCCACCCGTACCGCCAGCTCCTCGTAGGCCGGCTGCACCTCCAGCGTATCGCCGCGCAGGCGGAAGCGGCCTCTGGTGAAGTCGATATCGTTGCGCTCGTACTGCATGGCGACCAGCTTGCGGGATACCGTCTCCGGCTTTATCGTTTGCCCTTTCTTCAAGCTCAGCACAAAGCTTTTGTATTCCTCCGGCGAGCCCAGGCCGTAGATGCAGGACACGGAGGCTACGATGACGACATCGCGCCGGCTCAAAAGCGCCCTGGTCGAGGCGTGGCGCAGCTTGTCGATCTCCTCGTTGATGTCGGTCTCTTTTTCTATATACGTGTCGGTCTGCGGGACGTAGGCCTCTGGCTGGTAGTAATCATAGTAGCTGACGAAGTATTCCACGGCGTTATCCGGGAAGAACTCCCTAAGTTCGCTAGCGAGTTGCGCGGCCAGGGTTTTGTTATGTGACATGATTAGTGTGGGGCGCTGCACCCGCTCGATGATGTTGGCCATGGTGAATGTCTTGCCGCTGCCGGTGACACCGAGCAACGTCTGGTGCTTGAGTCCGCGCGCGAGTCCGTCGGCCAGCTTCTCTATAGCCTGAGGCTGGTCCCCTGTGGGCTTGAAGTCTGATACTATTCTGAAATCCGGCATTCTCGCAGCTCGAACGTTCCATAGAAGAGATCAAATTCAATAAATTCGACCGATTACAGTTTAAGTCGTTATGATGGTATTTGTCCAACGCATTTATTCGATAGCACGTAGAAGTAACGAAATCAAATCCTCGAATATCTAATATACGCGTATTGAGTTTATATCTGCGGTCGGTATATAATACAATTCCTGTGATTTAGTCGCATTTTTTGAAAATTATATTAGCAAGCCTTGACAAATTCTGCTATGATGTGGTAGAAAGTGTGAATTGCGTTTGTAAGAGGCGGGTATGAAAGATAGAAGAATGAAGGCCTTAGGTTTATTCGCGGCTCTGTCGTTAGTAGTATGTTTAATTGCCTCCGGCATCGTCTCTGACGCAAACTCTTCTTATGCCGCAACTAGCTCTCTCAAGTGGACCCAGATATCCATCCCGGATGAAGATGATATGCAACTGTATCCCGGTTATGATATCGGCCCCATGGCGGTCTCCCCGGATGGCTCTACTGTTTTCGCTGCCGTACAAAATGAGCTTGTCTTGACCGACTGGGCTCTTATGAAATCTACGAATGGCGGGTTTGGCTGGCAGGAAACGGGACTTGCCGGTGCCATGGCCGCAATAGCCGACACCAGTGACATAGTGGCTGTGGTGCTCTCTCCTTCTTGGAATACAGACAGCACGATATTTGCTGCCACAGAAAAGAATGCTTACTATTCTGAAGATCGCGGCACTTCTTTTGACAATCTGGCAGAAGTTCCCGGGACAGGCGGCGCTGCCGTTATCACGTCTTTAGCCTTGGGGCGGGAGAACGGTAATGTTGTTGTCGCGGTGGGAACGTCGGATGGCGCATTGGGTGGGGACGTGTACATCCTCGATATGGCTGTATGGAACGTCCAGACCATTGGTGCGTATGATGTTCTGGCGGTGGGATTGTCTCCAAGTTATGCGTCGGACAGCGCGATTATTGCGGTAGTTACGGATGCTTCGCAGACGCGGGTGCGCACCAAACTCGGCATCGCAGCCTGGGATGCTGCTGTTAGAGATGCGACTTTCAAGGATCAGGACGGTCTTGATTTTGTATCATACAGGGCCAGCATCGGTTTTCCCAGCGATTATATAGCGGCGAGTGGCAGTAGCAGCATTAGGGTTTTTGTGGGTTTGTCCGCAGTCGGACCGCGAGGAGACGTCTTCAGTATTCAATGGGCGGGTTGGCCGGCGATACCTACAGTTGCTGATTGCCAGGTAAGGGGTTACGAAAATCCTCCTACTAATACGATACCTACCGAAACCAATATATGGAGCATGGCCGTATCTGGTAGCGGTGCGAGTGTAGTTATTATTGCGGGGACTGAGGCTGCGGATCCGGCTGCCATACCGTCACCTCCCGGGCAGTTTATTACCTATGTAAGTCCTGATGGTGGAGCGACTTGGTCTCCCTCTCAATCTGATTATTTATCTTGTAAACAGCCAACAGGAGAAGATAGAGCCACAGCGGTCATGACGTCTTCCGTAGCATATGTGGGTACGTTCGGCAGCCAGAGTGCTGTTTCTAGTGCCAGTGCTTCAGGTACGGGCGGGGGGTTTTCATCTTGGAATCAGCGTGGTCTTGTAGATGTAGTTATAGGTGAAATAACCGATATGAGTCCATCCGAAGGATATTTTGCGGATGGAACAATATATATTACTACATTAAATGCCAGTGACGCCAGTCTTTGGCGTACGCAGACTGAGGGCAGGACGTGGGAGCGCGTTTATTGCTCGACACTGACCGGGACTCCTGCAACATGTGTCTTCGATACAGTGAGGCTTGTCGGAAACATACTTGTCTTGGCTGAGAGTAACAACACAGGTATAGTGCCGTCCTTTGACGGCTGCGTTACTTTTGGGGCTACTCGCTATACTTCGCAGCCGGTGACTGCTTTTGTGATAGAGAGTGAAGAAATTTATTATGCCGGTGATGCCAGTGGTGGTGTGTGGGGAAGCACCGATGCTGGTGTAACCTGGGCAACTTCTTCTGACAGCGACATTCCGACGACCGATATGATTATTGATCTTGTTCTTATGGAGGATGGGGAGATATACGCTGGAACCAATAACGGCGGGGTTTACAAGGCTGGCTCTAGTCTCGCTTTTGAAAGGGTGGGGCCGGATACCCCGGGCGCAACCCCGGATATAGTGCACGTGGCGCCGGACCCCTATGACAGGAACTATGTCTACGTAGGAATACAGGGCGGCGCTGCCACCCAGGGTATCTGGCGTTTCGATCAAAGCGATGATGAGGCGGAATGGGAGCGGATTAAGGATGGTGTAGATATATCCTCGATAGTTTGTGAAGAGCAGGACGGGATCCTATATGCGATAAGTTCAAGCACCGGTATCGGATTGCGCTCCGTAGATCCAACAACGACGAAGAGCGCACCTGAATTTCAGGATATTAACAATGGGTTAGAGGTCGGCGATTCGGTTTTACGCGGGCTGAAGCTGATTCCCAATCCCACCTTCCTGTTTGCCATAGGCGGCGCGTCATATACACAGCTGTGGATCACCAGCGATGAGATGGTCAGGATGAAGCTGCTGGCGCCGGAGGATGGCTCCGAGTCTGGCATCATCTTGGAAGACGAGGTATTCCTGGGCAGGGCTATGGTAAGGCTCGAGTGGAAGGAGATCGAGGGAGCGAAGACATATGAGGTGCAGCTCGCTTTCGATGAGGACTTTATCAGTCCCGTTGATGACAGCTATTACGACGGCGGAACTCACGAGAGTACGGGACTGCTCAAGATGGTATATCCGTGGCTGGGGACGAAATATTACTGGAGGGTGCGTGTTATCGACCCATATATGAGCCAGTGGTCTGAGCCATGGAGTTTTATCACTCCCCTGGGACCGGCGCTCTCCATGCCCGTATTGCTCAGTCCTGAACCCGGCAGCGAGGGTGTTAGCCTCAGGCCGCTTCTGCAGTGGAGCAGTTCCGTGGCCGCTACCGGTTACGAGCTGATATTGACCAAGAATTGTGATTGGAGTAATCCTGTACTTAATCTTTACGGGGACAACGCAGTCAACGAAACGGCATACCAAGTGACGTTTGACCTGGCTAAGAATACGAACTACTGCTGGAAGGTGCGTGGGGTCAACGACATAACCAATTCCCCGTGGAGCGATTCGCTCTCATTCACCACCGGTTCTACGGTCGTGACAGAGAACGAAGGCTTGCCGATATGGGTATGGGTTATCATTGCGCTGGGGTCTATCCTGATGCTGGCTATAATAGTTTTGATAGTACATTCCAGAAGCGGCTGACAGCGACTTTCCAAAATGATTTAATACATCAATTTTGATGTGGCGTATGAAGAGCCCCCGATGAACTGGGGGCTTCTTTTTTAACAGGCGCAACTTTCACTGTTGTTCAATTACGGGTGAATTTTCCTCTCAGGTCGTAGGGCATTGCGTCTGTGATTTTGACTCGTACCATCTGTCCAGTATCCGCCTCCCCTTCGGTAATAACCAGCCCGTCGACCTCGGGCGCGTCGCGGTAGGATCGGCCCACGGTGATGCCGTTATCACAGCCCTCCACCAGCACATCGAGCGTCCGTCCCACGAATGTCCGGTTTACCTGCAAGGACATGTCCTGCTGCAGCGACATCAGCCTATCCAGGCGCTCCGTCTTAACCTCTTCCGGTATGGGGTCTCCCAGTGACTCGGCGGGGGTGCCCGGCTCAAAGGAGAACTTGAAGGCTCCGAGTCGGTCGAAGCGCATCTCCCGTACAAAGTCGAGTAGCGTACGGAACTCTTCCTCAGTCTCTCCGGGGTATCCGACAAGAAACGTCGTGCGTACCGCCAGCCCCGGCATCGCTTCTCTCATCCTGGCGAGTGTCTTGCGCACATTGTCGATATTAGATGGCCGCTTCATACGCCGCAACGTCCTCGGGTCGGCGTGCTGCAGCGGCAGATCGATATATGGCAGAATCTGTTTGCGCCCGGCCATGATATCGATGAGGCGATCGCTGATACGGCCGGGGTATGCGTACATGATGCGGATCCAGTCGATATCGGGAACGGCGTCGATTAGTTTCTCCAACAATACAGTCAAACCGTCCTTCATACCGAGGTCGTGTCCGTAATCGGTGGTGTCCTGTGCGATCAGAACCAGCTCGCGCACGCCCCTGTCGCGCAGGATGCGGGCGTCGTTCAGTATCGCATCTATCGGACGGCTTACGGGCGGCCCCTTGATGAGGGGGATGGCGCAGAAGGAGCACGGCCTGCGGCAGCCGTCCGCTATCTTGAGATAAGCGCTGCCGCCGGAGGCGCTTGCACGAACCGTATCGCGCTCGTCACGGCCAATCGTCGCAGTTGCCGGCAGGTGGCATACGGGTTCGATGGAGCCTCTCTCTCTCAGTCGATCTACTACCTGGACGATGTCCATCCAGCGCCGCGTGCCGAGTATGCCGTCGACGCCGGGCACCTGCTTAGCCACCTCCTCGCCGTAGCGCTGTGTCAGACAGCCCGCCGCGATGAGCAGCTGGCCGTCGCGCTTTTTCGAGGCCAGGCCGCACAACGTGTTGATAGATTCTTCTTTTGCCGGGCCGATGAATCCGCAGGTGTTGACGATGATGATTCCGGCCCGCCCCGGCTGCCCGACGCGTTTATGCCCGGCGCGGACCAGAAGCTGTGCCATCGATTCCGAGTCGACGGTATTTTTGGCGCAGCCGAGCGAGACTATGTGAAATGCTTTTCGCGGCATAATTGTCGACGCTTCATTCTACGTGTCGAACCATTCGGAATAGCTCGTATCCACGGCATAGCCGTTGTCCACTATCTGCACTATTAACCTCGTATATTCGGCTTTAGGCGTGTTCAACTGCATGGTGATGGTGACGCTCTGGTCGATCCCGAGGTCGAAGAGATCGCTCTCCTCGGCGTTCCAGACCATGCCGCTGCCCGCGTCGAAGGCCGCGTATATGTAAACGTCAGTGGCCGCGGCAGTGCCGAGGTTCTCTATCGTTATAGTGAGACTCGTTTTGCCGAACGATGAACTTTGTGCGCTCCAGTCCTGGGAGAGTATAGGCACCGGTGCGATGTCATAAATGTTATTGGCATTTAGCCCCTCGTATTCCGGCGGCAGCTCTCCTATCTCCCAGCCGGAGCCGGTGGTCTCAAGGTAGTAATAGTTCCCGTCGCTGCGAGGCCAGTAGGTTCCCGAAACCCCCTCACCGCCGAGGACGCCCACGGCCATATGATTCGGCAGAGATATGAGCACGGTCCCGTAACCCATATGGTGAAGGATGGCCGCCATCAGTATTGAGGTATCCTCGCAGTCACTGCCGTTATCGGCGAGCGTCTCGATTGGGTAGCGCGGATACTCGTCATAGGCAGTGGTTACGTCGTCCGTAGCATATGGCAGGCCCTGCACGAAGGACACGGCGAAGTTAACGGTCTCCCAAGCGTCGTACCCCGCACTGGCGGCAACCTCTTCTATTTTATCGACAAGCGTGTCAATGTAATCGTCGTCGGCCGGGTGTGTAACGTAAATCGAATAGTCCTGGGTCGTGGCACGCGGCCTTTCCGCGTAGTAGTCGTATAGGCTCTGCGGTATCGCCAGTGTCCACTGCCAGGTCTGTTTATCGTAGCTCCATTCGTATTGCCTGTTGATCGTGTCCGGCGAATAGGTAGGCTCCGCGATTATCTGAACGGGTTCCGATGTCGACGTTGAATTTGGTAGTAGCGCGCATGAGACGGTCGAGGTAAGCGATACCGCCAGTATTAAGATTATCACCGGTATAGCTAACTTCATCCTGCTCCTCTTGATATTAATGGCCCCTTTTTATAAGTATCGATATATCAAATTTCTATTCTACTATCACCGTGATATCGAAGGTTTCGGCAGGATCGGCATCCGGCATCCAGGGCTGGATGTATCTCATCGATATCGCGGCGGTGCCGGCAGCGAGCGCCTCGAATGTCCAGACTTCCTCGCCGGGGGCTCCTACCACGGGAGGGTCGCTCTGCTCCGGCGCTACGTATTCGTCGCTTACATACCGGATAATAGCGGCGTCGCTTATCTCTGAGAGATTCCATGAGTAGCCGGTCGTCGCGTTGGAGTCCAGCGTTACGATAAGAAGGTCGCCGACCGCGAGCGTCTTCTCACCGCCGGAATCGGAGTCGTCTACGTTTACTCCTGTGACCGTAGGTGTTGGCGTGGTCGAAGGTGACTCGCTTTCGCCGCTACACGCGACGCTCGTGACGAGAGTTAATCCCAGTACGACCGCGGCTAATATTTTCAAAGCTTTCATGGTTGCCTCCTCGTCTTTCTCGCGATATTCATGAGTTCTCTATTCAACTATTACAATGATTTCGAAAATGTTCACCGGCTCCGGCTCCGACGCCCTGAATTCCTGCATCGATATCGTGGCCGTGCCCGCCGCCAGGGCTTCGAAGTACCATGTCGATATAGGAAGGCCGCCTGCAGGCGCCTCGTAGGTGTTCCGCACCTTGTGTATGACGTTCGTGTCGCTTATCGCCGAGAGGTTCCACGTATAGCCGGCCGGACCATTAGAATTCAGCGTTACGATGAGCTGTTTTCCCGCGGCCAGAGCGACCTGGTTGCCGTTATAAGAGGCGTCTATATATAATTCATTAGCCGCCGCCGTTGGTGTAACTGTCGGCGTCGGCGTCGGCTGCGGCTCGGTCGAAGCGCTCTTGCAGCTACAGGCTGCGCCCGCCAGAAGAATCGCCAGAAGAATCGCTGCCGCCGCCTTTGTCATATTCATATATTTCTCCCTTAAAGATGCGGATATATGGATTTTAGAGCTAAGGGGTAGGTGTGTCAAACAGCAGCGGTTATCACAGCTTGGAACCGCAGTTGATGCATTTCCAGTTGCGGGTGCTTTCCGGCTCCGGGTTCAGCTTGCCGCAGTAGTGGCATTTCCTGGTGGGCAGCGGGCTCACCTTCTTGGACATAACCTCTCTGATAACCACCTGCCATCGCGGTGATTCGATAAGGCTGCTTCTTGATTCTTTGTCCAGCTGTTCGTACTGTTCGCACTTCTCCAGATCGTATCTGTCCGACCGGCATTCAGTGGGATGCGTGTAAAACTTCCTGCACCAGGAGCAGTCCTCGCGCAGGAAAAATCTCAATAATTCGTCCGGGGTGTAGCTGTGCGATGTGCGCGGCCTTATCCCCGACTCTATCTTGCCTCGCGTATCAGCGCTTGGCGGCGCGGATGTTTTGAGCCTTTGAGCGAGGCGCTCCTGCTTCGCCGCGCTTCCGGCCTGCCATCCCTTGTGTGTGGCCACAGCGGGGCGTACATTGGGATTGTTAGCCTGGGCCGGCGCTTTTCGTGCCGGCGGCTGTTTTGTTTTCTTCTTCTTAAACCAACTCATGAATATACCTGCAAAACAGTGACTACTCGCGAATCTGCATACCTGCGTTCTTATAAAAGATTACACCTCGCGGAGGAATGTGTCCATAGCGGCTTCGTGTTCGATGAGAAGTCGATACCATCGCCGGAATTACTTACCATGACAGGAACCTTGTGACCCCGTCGAGTCGTCAGAGGGCTTAATGGCTGCTGAAAAAATCCTTATAGATACGGTAATGACTGGTGTCCCGGTAGGAGATGAGTTCGATTGGAATTTTGTCAAAGCTGTATATTGCCGCCTGCTTACAGGACATGATTATCGGCGAGTGTGTGGAAATAAAGAACTGAGCTATACCCGCCTCGCCCATCTCGGTGATGACCTTCACGAACTCCACCTGGCTGGCCGGCGACAGGGCGGCCTCGGGCTCGTCGAGGAAATGTATACCCTTTATCTTAAAACGCGCCTTAAAATAGGATAAGCATGATTGCCCGTGGGACTGTATCAACAAGGATTTGCCTCCGAAATAATCAAGCAGCCCCGGGCTTGACTCGGCCCATTCATCGACAAGCTGGGAAAAGTGGCGGAACAGCTCGGGAGAAAAGAACGACCCCGGCACTGAATCGTCGAGCCATTCTATATCCAGGGCGCTATCCAGCATATTTTCATAGGGGTTGTTGGTGCATCTTCGTCGATACTCGCCTTCCCACATATAGATGTTGCACTTACGGCATAATGCCGTGAGAAGGGTCGATTTTCCCGTGCCGTTCTCCCCGGCGAAGATGGTTACCGGGGTGTTGAATTCAAGAGAAGAAGTGCGCTGGAATATTTCAAGATTGAACGGATAGGCCTCTCTTGTCGGGAACCGGTTATGATCAATGGTCGCTTTCTTCAAAAACACAGATTAACTCCTGTCGTCGCCGTCGATATCGTTCTGCCGCTATTCTCCGGTATCGATCTCCTCCGCGATGGCGATGCGCTCGACCTTGAGCGGCACATAGAATACCTTGCCCGCCTCGATGAGGTCTCGCAGCTTCTTCTCATCCTCGCTCAGGCGCGATTTGCCGGACTTGACCTCGATGAAGTCGACGCCTTCGTCGTATTTCACGCCGACAAAATCGATGGGCGAGCCCATGTAAAAGAGGCGGTCGTACTTGGTCATCTCCAGCGCGGCCATGAGCTCGTTGAGCTTGCCGGAGCGCTTGCTGGTGCTGGCGATGATAGACTGCACCACGTCGCGCGGGATGCCTTCGAGCAGATCGCGTATCTCTTTGACCGACGACTGTGAGGCGAGGGCATAGAGCAGCTTTTGCTCCATGCCTTTTATGTCGGGCGTCTCAGCTTGCCGGGGGCGCCGCACCAGAGCGATGATTACGATGATTAAAGCTATGATGACTATGGAGAATACAGCATAGGCAACAGCATCCATATCACACCTCTTAATATTTGGGAGTTGTCGCTGCGTTCAACACCCTGTATCCCCCAGTCTTGGGGGAATTTTTAAAAATAGGGGACACCCCTATTACCCCGTCAGAAGATTTTTCTCCTGAACCTCTTTACTTCGGTCTGTAAGGAAATTAATACCATAACAATCAATCGTGTGGCGACGTTCTTGTAATAAGTTTTAGAAAGGTGCAGTTATTTCTTTTCCCAGACCTTGACCTCGCCGTCGTGGACAGCGTAGCATGTGCCGCCGGAGATCCTTTCGCCGGGCGCTTTCCCGCGGGAAAGTCTATGCTTTAATCTCAGCACACAACGTTCGGTGGCCGCCAGCACTCCGAGGTCGATGAGCTTTTCGCCCAGCTTATCGAATGGCGCGGGCACGTCGCGGCACCGCGAGTATGTGCGAACCAGCGGCTCGAAGCGGTCCTTCATCGCCCGCACCTGGTCGGTTGATATGCAGGGCTGCTCCAGCACGCTGTCCTCGTAGTAGCTGTCGATGAACTTATCGGTCAGCAGCCCCTCCTGCTTGCAGCGCTCGAAAGCCCCGGTGCCGGGATAGGGATAGAATATCGAGACGTGGACGACCCTGGGCTTGACCGCGGCGTTCATCTTGACCGTGTCCAGTATCTGTTTCCTGGTCTCGTGGGGCAGGCCGACCATGTTGTAGCTCAGCGTCTTGATATCCACCTCGTCGCAGCAGCGGAAGGCGTCGCGGATGCGCTGGTTGGGCATGTGTCGGTCCAGGATGTCGCGGCGTATCTTCTCATTGCCGCTCTCGATTCCGAAACGTATAAGCGCGCATCCGGCGGACTTGGCCATGACGGCTATGTCTTTATCCATAAGGTTCGGATGACAATTCATCTCGAACGGTTTCCTGATGCGGCGGCTGTATTGCTTTGTGAACTCGGCGAACCAGTCCTTCTTCATCGGCAGCAGGTCGTCGTGGAATACATGGTACTCGATCTGAGGGAAATCCTTCGTGACCCGTTCCACTTCCTCGATGAGGTTGTCCACGCTGCGGAAGCGGATGTATTTCTCTCCCCCGTACATGCGCTTCATGGCCGGGCTGCAGCAGTAGGCGCAATTGAATGGGCAGCCGCGCGAGGCCATAAAGACGCCGCGCTTCATGAAGTTCAGGTCGAAGCTGTCGGCGAAGGGCATCACCTCGCGATCGGGGAAGGGCAGCGTGTCCAGGTCGTCGATGAGCGGGCGCAGCGGGTTGCGTACGATATCGCCGCCGCGCTTGAGCCATAAGTTCGGTATGTCGGATATGTCGCCGCCGCTTTGCATGCGGTCGCACAGATCAAGTAGAACGCCCTCGCCCTCGCCGATACCGACCATATCCACGCCGTCGATCTTGATTACCTCCTCCGGATAGAGCATGGGATGGGCCCCGCCGCAGATTACCCTGGCGTCGCTGTGCTGTTTGGTGAGCGCGGCCAGCGGTGCGAGATGAGGGAAGGCGTTCGTTATCAGCGAAAATGCCGCGATATCGGGGCGGTTCTTCTTGAGGAATTCAACGTATTTCTCATCCGGGGTGTCGCCCAGCAGGTGGAAGAACTGACACTCGTGACCGCCTTGTTTGAGGTAGGCGATAAGAGAAGCTATTCCGACGTGGAACGGCCCCATGTGCTGGTAGCTCGGATCGATGTAGACAAAAGCGATTTTCATATAAAATCTTTAAGACCTTTGCTTAAGGCTTGGTCAACCCCCTGTATCCCCCAGTCATGGGGGAAGTTTAAAAAAATTGGGGGACACCCCTAAAACCCCGTCAGGAGAAGAATCTCCTGTACCTCTCTTCATAATTGTCGACGTTCAGTGCCGTCGATTATCCAAACCCCCTAACCCCCAATCTTGGGGGAGTTTAAAAAAGATAGGGGACACCCCCAAAACCCTGGCCCCGATTTATCGGGGCACCTCTTTCAAATTTCCTCTCCCTTGAGGGGAGAGGGCTAGGTGAGTGTGAAATCACCTCTAATCTGGTGGGCATAGCCCACACTACATTATAGCTTCTTTTGTCCGCGCACGAGGAACTCGAAGGCGAAGTGTTTGAAGAGCCACGGCATGGCGCGTCCCTTCCAATTCCAGATGCGTGCTGCGAGCTTCGGCGTTCCCGGCGGCGCGTGGGTAAAGGCCTCCGTATGAATATCGTCGACACCTTTAGTCTTTAATATCTTAACGATGTCCCGGCTCGACAGGTGGTGCTCGTACGGCGTGGGCACGGCGAACCCTTTCGGCAGGCGCGAGCGCGGCAGGGTGACTAACTTGTTCGGCTCGACCAGGACTATGTGACCGCCCTTCCTGCATACTCGTATCATCGATTGCAGCGGTTCGTCGATAGGCTGTGAGTGGTGCAGTGAGCCTTTGGAGAATACTACATCGAAAGAATCCTCGCGGAAGGGCAGTTGGCGTATGTCGCCGCAGACGCAGGTTTTGGCTCCCCAGTTCATCAGGTCCTGCATCGACTCGTTGACTATATCGAGGTTAACCATGAGAGCGCCTTCGTTCTGAAGCGGCAGGGAAACCAGTCTGTCGTTACCGCTGCCTACGTAAAGCAGCTTCTTGCCAGAGACGCCTCCGCAAATATCCCTCACCCGTCGGCACAGGTCGCTCGCGCCCTTCTCGGCGTATGCAATGAATATCTCCGCCGCCACGGCGTTGGTGAAGATAGACTCTTTGCCAACGTCGTACAGGTGGTGCTCCCACATGAGCCGGTCGGTCTCGAGGTTCGCCGGATCGGTGGGGCGCTCTCCCGCCCGTGTCGCCGTCATCAGCCTGCCGGTGTATTCTTCCTTAGATTCAAGCGACTTCGCCAGTCCGGACGGCAGCATCTGCGGCACGTTGTTAATTATCGGAAACGTTGCTTTGCACGCAGCGCAGACCAGTCGCTCGCCGGAATCGAACGCAAGATCACTGGAGCCGCAATCGGGGCAGGCTAAAAGGGAAAGAAGGTTATCGTCCATCACATCATTTGCCGGAGAATTGTTGCAGCGCCAGCCGTATCTTCTCCTCTAGCGTCATATCGGGCGATACCGGAAGCGCGGCGACGGCGGAGGCCACCTCGGACGGCGAGTAGCCCAATCCCAGCAGCGCCGCTGTGAGGTCGTTGCCCTCGGCTGAGGCGGTTCCGACAGTGATGCCTCCCATCTTGTCCTTGAGTTCCAGCAGCAGACGGCTGGCCGTCTTTTTGCCCACGCCGGGTATGTGGCTCAGCATGTCGGCGTTGCCGCTGGAGACCGCCAGCGCAAGCTGGCCCGGGTTCAGCGCCGAAAGCACGGAGAGCGCCACCCGGGGCCCGACGCCGGTGACGGTGAGCAGGACACGGAAGGTCTCCAGTTCCTCCTCGGTGGCGAACCCGTACAGAGCGATGCTGTCCTCTCTGACCTGCATGTTCGTGTATAGCGAGACCGTGCTGCCCGTGTTGCCCAGCGCGCTCAGCGTGGAGGCGGGCACCTGGATATGGAAGCTGACGCCTCCAACCTTAATCACAGCCCCGGAGGCGTTGCGGGAGATCAGCTTTCCTTCAATTCCTGCTATCATTTCAGCAAGCTCGATATATGTTGCGCCTGGATGTGGCACACAGCCACCGCCAGGGCGTCGGCGGCATCGGAGGGCCGCGGCGGCGCCGGCAGATTCAGTATAACACAAACCATCTCCGCCACCTGTTCCTTACCGCTGCGACCATAGCTGGTCACAGACTGCTTGACCTGGGTAGGAGTGTAACGGTGAAGCGGCATCCCGCTTTCGATTATCGCTATCGTCGCCGCGCCTATAGCCTGTCCTACGGCAATGGCCGAGCGGGCGTTCTTGGCCACGAAGGGCTCTTCGATGGCAGCTGTGTCGGGATGGTATTGTCTTATGACATCGCGCAGCTCTCTATGTATCTTGTAGAGCCGGTCTGGCATCTGCATGGTTGATGGAGCATTAAGCGCTCCGCAGGCGACATACTTTATCTCGCCGGATACCTCGTCGATTATGCCGTATCCCAGCGTGAGCGTTCCGGGGTCGATTCCTATGATTCGCATTTCACAAACAATTAATTGCAGGTTCGATATCGCTTGCAGCGGCATTCCATGTACTTAGCGGTGTAGAGCAGTGATACGATTAGTCTTTTATCACTGGCCGCCGTATTCTTCGATGGCGTCATCGGGGAAGTCGGCATTGGTGTATACACGCTGCACGTCGTCGAGCTCCTCAAGCCTGTCCATAAGCTTCAGAGCCTGAATAGCGGATTTCTTATCGAGCGCTATCATGTTCTGCGGGATTCTCGTCAGTTCGGAGGAGGTGATCTTGATGTTCTGAGCTTCCAGCTTCTTCCTCACCGCCTCAAGTTCCTCCGGCACGGTCTGTATTTCCAGGGTGTCACCGTCCTGTTTTACGTCTTCAGCGCCAGCGTCGATAGCTAAAAGTGCCAGGTCGTCGGCGTTGCCCAAAGCTTCGACTACAATCACTCCCTTAGGCTGGAATATCCAAGTGACACAGCCGTTCTCGCCGAGGTTGCCGCCGCCGCGTGAAAAGACATTTCTTACCTCTGCGGTTGTCCGGTTCTTATTGTCTGTAAGTACTTCAATCAGTATTGCTGCACCGCTCGGCCCGTAGCCTTCGTAATGATGTTCTGCAGGTTGGACTCCGCCCAGTTCGCCGGATGCCCTTTTGATGGCCCGTTCGATATTATCTACGGGCATATTGCTGTCGCGGGCCTTCTGCACCGCCAGCCTCAGCTTGAAATTCATCTCGGGATTGGGATCACCCCCGCGCGCCGCGGCCTCGATCTCCTTGCTCAGCTTGGTGAAGAGCGTCCCTCGTTTGGCGTCGGCTGCGCCCTTCTGGCGTTTAATGGTTGACCATTTGGAATGACCTGACATCTTATTTTCTCCCAGCCAACATTACAGACAAATTCTATCACCTTGCAGGTTTCAGGTCTATATGCGCTGCGGCCAGCTTGAAGACAGCTTTAAATGCCATGCCATAGATTTGCAGTAACCAAGACCTTGTGAATAATTTCGTCATATATTGCATAATGTTGTATAATGACAAATATGAAGATGTCGATAGTCCTGCAGATAATAGCGTCCGTGGCGCTGGCTTTGCTGCTATTCTTCGGCGTGCAAACCATCATAGAGAGCCGGGTAGTTGAAGGCTCATCGATGGAGGTTAATCTCCACGATGGCCAGCGCCTGATCGTGGTCAAGGCCGCCTACTGGTTCGGCGAGCCGCAACGGGGCGACGTTGTCATTTTCACGCATCCGCTCGATCCGGAACGAACGCTGGTCAAGAGGGTCGTCGGTTGTCCCGGAGAGTCGATTGAGATTAAGAATTCAACAGTATACATTAACGGCTCTCCGCTGGAGGAGCCTTACGTGAAAGGAACAACAAGTCCTTTGTCTAATATGAAAATACCCGACGGCTGCTATTTCGTTATGGGCGATAACCGCCAGGCCAGCAGCGATTCCCGCAGCTGGGGGCCGCTCCCTGAAGAGAACATCATCGGGCGGGCGTGGCTTCTTTACTGGCCTCTGGAAGACTGGCACCTTATCGACGGCTATTCTTACGCGGAGTGACGCGCTGTCTGTCGTAGAGGAATATTCCGTTCTCGCAAGTATGCTCACAGGTGTTGACCGTCCTTTTTTTGAGGGCTATAATAATACTACATTTGGTATTCAATGTAATTGGAGGGTTCCGGTGGCAAACGAAGTAGGCAAAAGATATGTATGCGCGAAATGCGGCTCCGAGTTTATGGTTACCAAAGCCGGGCAGGGAGCCATAACCTGCTGCGGCGAGCAGATGAAGAAGAAGTAAGCAAAAGGAGTAAGTTCTGTGGCTAATCAGCTAGGCAAACGGTTCAAATGCAGCGTATGTAACACCGAGGTATTGTGCGTAAAGGCCGGCGATGGTGTGGTTTCGTGTTGCGGCAAGGATATGGAAATGCAGGAAGCCCGCCCGTTGCCGTCCTCGGATTAACGGTCTGATCCGGATCGAATTTATCAAGCCGGAGGCACCTTATCGCAGTTGCGGTGAGGTGCTTTTTATTTGATGCGAGAGGGAGCCGGGCGATATACTTGACTAACGTCAATCCAACTAATAAACTACGGACACGAGCATATATCAGGAAAGGGACACGATTATGGACTGGGGATTGAAGAACAGGATATATCAGGTGGTGCAGCGCAACGGGCGCTGCCTGATCATGCCCATCGATCACGGGTATTTCCAGGGGCCTACGCGCAAGCTGGAGAAACCGGGCGATACTTTGAAACCCCTGTTGCCTTATTGTGACGCGGTATTCGTCACCAGAGGCGTCCTGCGCCAGGCCATCGATCCCAAGGGCTCGAAACCGATTATCCTCCGCGTATCCGGCGGCTCCAGCGTCGTCGGGCATGATCTTGCCGATGAGGGTATAACGACGGCGATCGAGGATGCAATCCGTCTCAACGTCTCGGCGCTGGGCATATCGATATTTGTAGGCACTGATTACGAGAAACAGTCGCTCCTGAACCTGGCGAAGCTGGTCGATGAGGGCGAAAAGTATGGTATACCGGTAATGGCCGTTACCGCCGTGGGCAAGGAACTGGAGAAGCGCGACGCACGATATCTGGCTCTTGCCTCGCGTATCGCCGCGGAGCTCGGGGCGCGCGTGGTCAAGACATACTGGTGCGAGAACTTCGAGAAGGTCGTGAACGGCTGTCCCGTCCCCGTCATCATGGCCGGCGGGCCCCAGGTCGAGTCGGAGAAAGAGGTCTTCAGTTTCGTCTATGACGGAATGGAGAAGGGGGCCATAGGCGTTAACCTGGGACGGAACATCTGGCAGAACGATTATCCTGTGGCCATGATCAAGGCGCTCAGGGCAATAGTCCACCGGGACGCGTCTCCAATGGAGGCCCAGGAGATATACGATAACGAAAAGAGCGAGGATACGCGCAAGAAGTTCGTCAGGAAGCTAAAGCAGAAGTCGAATTTTGCCGGCGGCGGTGCCGGCGGTAAAGAAATCAAGGATTAACCTTGCGTGTCGCGGTTTACTATAATAACAATGACGTCCGTATCGAAGAGCGGCCTGTATCGAAGATAGGTCCCGGCGAGATGCTGGTGCGCGTCGAGGCCAGCGGCATCTGCGGCAGCGACGTGGCGGAGTGGGACCGCCTCCCCAAGGCCCCGCTTGTTCTCGGTCACGAGATAGCCGGCGTCGTCGCCGCTGTCGGCAAGGGCGTCGAATCTTATAAAGAGGGCGACCGAATCGTCGCCGCGCACCACGTCCCCTGCAATACCTGCCGCTATTGCCTGAGCGGCCATCATACCGCATGCGATACTTTACGGCGCACCAAGTTCGATCCCGGCGGCTTCGCCGAGTTCGTGCGCCTGCCCGCGATAAACGTCGACCGCGGTGTGTTCAAGATACCGGAGGGCGTCTCGTTCGAGGATGCCAGCTTCACCGAGCCGCTGGCCTGCGTGCTGCGCGGCCAGCGCACGGCGCGGCTGCAGCCGGGGCAGAGCGTCCTGGTCATGGGCAGCGGCATCGCCGGGCTGATCCATATACACCTGGCCGGATTGCTGGGGGCCACGCGCGTCATAGCGACGGATGTATCTGACGCGCGGCTGGAGGCGGCGGGACGCTTCGGCGCTTACGCCGCGCTGAACGCCAACGAGGATATCGCTTCGCATCTGCGTCGACTCAACAACGGCCGTCTGGTCGACCTTGTAATCGTCTGCACAACTGCGCCGGCGGCTTTCGATCAGTCGATCAGCCTCGTCGAGCGCGGCGGCACCGTGCTCTTCTTCGCGCCGCCGGAGCCTGACTACAGAATGTCGCTGCCGGTGAACAAGCTGTTCTACAAGAACGATATCACGCTTACCACATCGTACGCGGGCAACCCGGCGGATTATGCCACGGCGCTGGAACTCATCGCCAGCCGCAGAGTGTGCCTGAATCGAATGATCACGCACCGATTGCCGCTGGCTGATATCGGCAAAGGTTTCAACCTCGTCGCCGCGGGCAGCGAGTGCATCAAGGTCATCATCGAGCCGCAGAAGTAGAGAGTGGTATTAATCAACCCTCTGTTATCCCCCATTCTTGGGGGATTAAAAAAGAGTTAGGGGACACCCCTAAGACCCCGTCAGGAGACGCCGTCTCCTGTACCTCTGTTAGGTCGCTAACCTCTTCAGGAGGACTAACACTGACGGTTTATTGACAGCCCATCCGGTGTCGGGAAAACCACGAGGCGGAGCCTCTTCCCCCTCTTTTTAGAAGAGGGGGTTAGGGGGTGTTAATTCATAATTTCTTCCCTCTCCCTCCGCAGGGAGAGGGTCAGGGTGAGGGTCGTGCCCGTCATTCCGGCGAAGGCCGGAATCCATAGCGAGGGCGTATCGCGCTACGACCATACGGGGCCGCTTGTTATTCGGTGGGCGTAGCCCACCTACGTATCTTCGTCGTGTAGGGGCAGGGCAAGCCCTGCCCGATATATAGGGCGCAGCAAGCGGCGCCCCTACTGCGCCGCCCGGCTATCGTTTTCTTAATCTGAGCACTAGAGCAATGACCAAAGCCGCCGCCAGAATACAGCCCACTATGATTAGAACCAGCGTCTCGGTGTTATCCGAGTCGTCGTCTGCGCCTCCAGTCGGCGGCATGGCTGTCGCTGTCGGCGTCGCGGTCGGAGACACGGTCGGCGTGGCCGTCGGCGTCGGCTCAACCGTGGGCGTCGCTGTGGGCTCGGCTGTCGGCGCGGGCGTCTCGGCGGGCTCCGGGGCACATTCGCCCGGGGCCATGACGGCGAAGATAGTGAAATGGGTCACGGAGAAGGTTATCGTGTTGGTGTCAGGGTTCACCGTGCCGTTCAGGTATTCCCACGTCCCTGTTGTCTCGTTATAGAAGGCAATGACCAGCTGCGACGCGTCCGTCCCTTCCGGCAGGGCATCCGGATCGTACGTTACGGTTATCTCTATTGCGGGGTCGAAGGTGGCCCCGTCGGGATGGAAGTCGAATGCGGCGATGACCGTCTTGCCGTCCGGAGGACCGGGACAGTAGTCAATGGAATCGACGTTCAGCTCGGTGAGGGGGCTGCCGTTGCCGAAGAGCGCCGTCGTGCCCGCCGGGATATGGATGGACACGTTGCCCTCCGGCGATATGGCGTACACATCACCCTGCACCGTCCCGCTGCCGTCCGTAAGCGCCATTATCTCGTGGTCGAAGATGTCGATATTGAGCTGCAGAACGGATGGAGGAGAGTAGCCGCCCCCTCCGCCCGGCCGCCTGAAGTTGGCTGTGACGGTGATATCGCCGAGCACGTTGGTATCGGTACGGGCTGCCGTGGTTATGCCGTCGCTCCAGCTCAGGAAGTTGTATCCGGCGTCTGGTGTCGCCGTGACCCCGGTGCCGTCCGCGCCGCAGTCCACGGTCTGGGGCGTAGTGCCGTTGATTGTTCCTCCCGTGCCTGCCGTATAGGTCAGGGTGAACTGGTCGATGGCGAAGTTGGCCGTGACCGTGATGTCGCCGAGAATGTTTGTATCGATGCGGGCCGCCGTGGCCAGGCCGTCGCTCCAGTTGACGAAATGGTAACAGGCGTCGGGAACGGCTGTGACCTGGGCGCCGTCCGCCCCGCAGTTGACGACTTGCGGCGTGGCGCCGGTGATAGAGCCCCCGGCCGACGCGTTATAGGTAAGGGTAAAGGTATCGATGGCGAAGTTGGCCTGGACGGCGTAGCTGCCGCTCATATTGATGGTGGTGGAGGCGGTGTTGGGGTCGGCCACCCGGTTGGCGTCCACGCCCGTGCCCGTCCAGTTAACGAAGTGGTAGCAGGCGTCCGGTGTGGCGTTTATGGTGACTATATCGCCGCAATTGTAGCCGTAAGGCCCGGGCTCTCCCGGCGCGGTGACATTCCCGCCCGCGGTGGAGGAAGTGGTCAGCGTGACCTGATCGATGGCGAAATTGGCCGTTGCCGCGATGTTTCCGAGCACGTTAGTATCGGTGCGCGGGTTGTCCGTTACGGCATCGTTCCAGTTAACGAAATGGTAGCAGGCGTCCGCGACGGCCGTGACCGGCAGGCCGTTAGAGCCGCAGTTGACTATCTGGGACGCGTTGGCCGCGATTGCGCCGTGGGCGCCCGCCGAATAGTTGAGAGTGTACTGATATATGGCGAAGTTGGCCTGCACCGAGTAGCTGTGGCTCATATTGATTGTGGTTGAAGCATTGCCGGGGGCGGCCACCATGCCCGCATCCACGCCCGTGCCGCTCCAGTTGACGAAGTAGTAGCATGAGTCGTTGACGGCGGTGATGGGGACTATCTGGCTGCAGTTGTAGGGGCCGAACGGGCCCTCGCCGGGGACGGATACGTTGCCGCCGACGGTGGATGAGGTGTTGAGCATGAAGGTGTCCATGGCGAAGTTGGCTATAACCGTGATATTGCCGAAAACATTGGCATCGGTGCGCGGATTGTCCGTTATGGAATCGCTCCAGTTTACGAAGACGTAGCAGGCGTCCGGGACGGCCTGCACCGCCGAGCCGATCCCGTTGCAGCCCACCACCTGCGGCGACGTGCCGTTGATGGTTCCGTTCGGACCTGCTGTATACGTTAATGTGAAGCTGACATTATGAGTGAGCCCCTGCCACCAGAGGAAAGGATAGCCGTTATTGCTGGCGCCGCTGTAGTCTATGCCCCAGATATCGTCCGTGCCGTTGTCCGATTCGCAGATGAGGTCCCATCCCGCAGCGTAGAAGGTGAAGAAGTCCTTCATCTCGGAGGTGTTTAGGCCCGTGCCGCCGGCGCTGGTTAATTGGCCGGACGTCTGCATGTCCCAGAAGCTGACAGACACTGAACAGTTGTCGTTGAAACCTATCAGACCGCCCAGATTGCCGCTACCGCTCACAGTTCCTTTAGAGTAAGAGTGTTTTACCGAGCCGCCCGAGGTGTCGCCCGAGGTGTAACCAGCTAACCCGCCTACGGTGGTGCCTCCGCTGACGTTCCCGATAGCGTATGAGTTGTTTACCGTGCCGAAGCTGTTTGAACCTACAAACCCGCCGAGATTGGAGGTTCCGCTCACGGTCCCTGTAGAGTATGACATGGTTATTACGGCGGAAAGGCCGTGGTTCTGTCCTGCAAATCCGCCGATGTACTGGATTCCGCTGACATTTCCCCTTGCGTATGAATCGGACACGTTGGCGTAGTTTGTTCCCACGAACCCGCCGACACGGTTGTTGGTTCCGCTGACGTTTCCTGTGGAGTACGAGTTGTTCACCGTGCCCCAGTTGTTTAATCCCACAAATCCGCCTACATCCCAGTTTCCATTCACGCCGCCAGTGGAGTATGAGCTATTCACTGTACCATAGTCGTTATAACCTGCGAATCCACCGACGTGTTGATTACCCGTCACTTTCCCGGCAGCATATGAATCTGATGTAGAGGCGTTGTTTAGACCAACGAGCCCGCCGATGCAGTTGGTTCCGCTTGTATTCCCTGTGGAGTGCGAGTCGTATATTGAGCCGTTGACTTGGTTCTCACCCGCGAGCCCGCCCACGTAATAGCGTCCGTTCACTGCTCCCGCGGCGGAGGAGTTGGATACCGAGCCGCCGGTGACATTTTCTCCCACGAGCCCGCCGACGTCGTCGTTTCCATCTACACTCGCTGTGGAGGAAGAGTTGTCTATGATGCCGTTGCTGGTTCCCGCGAGCCCGCCGACATTGTCCACTCCGTCAACGGTTCCCGAGGCGTAGGAGTTGGAAATGGTGCCGTATCCGCTGCTGTTGTCGTTCCATCCTACAAGCCCGCCGGTATGCATATAAGTTCCGCTCACGTTTGCCGCGGCGGACGAGTTGGAAACGGTACCCATGTTGTATCCCATAAGGCCGCCGACGGACTGAGAGCCGCTCACGTTTCCCGCGGCGGAGCAGTTGTATACGGAGCCGTAGTTTGACCCTGCGAGACCGCCGACAAAGTCGGCTCCGGTTATATTCAAATCGACTAGGCTGACATTGCTCACTGCGGCCCATTCCGGATTTACATATCCGAAAAGGCCCACATTGTCGGCAGAGCGGTTGATGAACAGTCCCGTGACTGTATAGCCGCGCCCGTCGAAGGTGCCGGTGAACGCGCCCGAGCCGTTGCCCACGGGGATGAATCCCGCGCCGCCGTTCCAGCCGGAAGTAGCGGACGCGTCGATGTCATTGGCCAGGGCGTAGTGCGCGGACAGATTGCATATCATGGCCTGCAGTTCGGAGACATTCGTGATGAGCCAGGGATCACCTACGGTGCCGCTGCCGTTTGCGTAGGCGTAGCCCGCGGCGAAATTGGCCGTGACTGTGATGTTGCTGGTGACATTGGTATCGGTTCGCGGATTCTGGGTCGAGCTATCGTTCCAGCTGACGAAGTAATAGCAGGCATCGGGGACGGCGGTGACCGCCGTGCCGTTGCCGCCGTAGGCGACTATTTGAGATGTGTTGCCTGTTACGCTGCCGCCCGCGCCCGCGGAGTAGTTCAGCGTGAAGCTGAAAGGCCCCGGGTAGATATACCAGACCGGCGAGTTCCCCGGCGTCTGCCATGAAAGGTAGGGATAGCCGTTGTTGATATTTACCGTGTTTTCCTCTATGTCCCAGCCGGAGCCGTTGAAGGTTGACAGGGTCTTCATCTCGGCTGTGGTCTTGCCCGTGCCGCCGGCGCTTATCGACTGGTTGGAGGTCTCCGTGTCCCAGAAGCTGTTGTACACCTCGCTGCTTTCATTCCGGCCCAGGAATCCGCCGATTTCGACGCCGGTTCCGCTGACGTATCCCGTGGAATACGAGCTGTTGATCACACCGCAGCCGTTATCGGTCCCCACGAGCCCGCCGACGTCGCTGGCCCCGCTCACGTTACCTGCAGCATACGCGTCGATTATATCGCCGCAGTTGTTATAACCCACGAGCCCGCCGATGTTGCTGTTCCCCGCGCTCACGTTTCCCGTGGCATAGGAGCGGGATATTAAACCAAGGTTTTCTCCGGCGAGCCCTCCCGCTACCTGGTTCCCGGCCACGTTCGCCGCGGCGTACGAACAATTGATCGTAGCGTCATAGGAGTTCTCCCCTATGAGCCCGCCGGTATTTTCGCTTCCGCTCACAGCCCCGGCGGCGGAGCAGTTGTACACGGAGCCGTCGTTGTAACCCGCCAGCCCGCCGACATCCAGGTTTCCGCCGACGTCTCCGGTGGCGTAGGAGTTGCTTACCGAGCCGTATTCCTCGCTATACCCCAGGAGCCCTCCGATATAGTCGTATCCGTTGACAGTTCCCGTGGCGTAGGAGTTGTTTATCACGCCATACCCGTAGTTATAGCCTACGAGCCCGCCGACGTTGCCGTCGCCCCCGATGACGTTTCCGGTGGCGCAGGAGTTGTTGACCGAGCCGGAATCAGCGTTGTCCCCCACGAGCCCGCCGACGTTGTCGGTGTTTCCGCTGACTTCGGCGGCGGCGCATGAGTTGTTGACCGTGCCGTTATTGTCCCCTATCAGCCCTCCGACGTCGCCCTGGATTGCATTGACGCTGCCGGTGACGTAGGAGTTATTCACCGCGCCGTCCCAGTTGCCCCCGGCGAGCCCGCCGACGTTGTATAGTCCGGTGATATTCACGTCTATAAGGCTTACGTTGCTGAGGGTGCCGAGGTGAAAATATGCGAACAGGCCTACGAAACTGGTGCTTGACCGGTTGATGAATAGACCGCTGATATTGTATCCGCATCCGTCGAAGCTGCCTTCGAACGGGTTTGAGAAGTTGCCTATGGGAATGAAGCCGTTGCCGTCGCTCCAATTGCCCCAGTCTAATACGGTCAGGTCGATGCTGTTGTTCAGCGCGTAGTGGGCGCTGAGGTTGAGTTTCATGTTCTGCAGGTCGCACACGTCGCATATAAGGTAAGGATTGCCTGTTGTGCCGATGCCGCCTTCCGGATCGCCGTTCCATATCCTGAAAAATTCGCAAAGTCCTTCATCAAAGTTCGATAACAAATCGAAGTCGGTGCAGAATAGATCATCGGTGCCGCTTTCACAGGCCTCTACCCGGATGTTGTAAAAACCATCGGCATATGCGGAGGAGTTCAATGAAAAGGAAGTGGCGCTTAGGTTACTGGCTATTTGTGTTTCTACCGCCTCATCATCGATCAGAGATACATTATAGGTAAGGGGGTCATTGTTGGGATCGGTTGCAGGGAACCAGCTGATGGTTACATTGCCCTGGTAAATACCGGGAGCCGGCGCTGTGAATGCGCTGGGGTTAGGCGGCAGGTTGGGCAGTTCGCTAAAAGAGAAAAGAGACTTGGCGCTTGAAAAATTATAAGACGTCCCGCCCTCTTCATATCCAACAGCTACATATACCTCCATGCTGTTGTATGGGTCTGCCGGAAATTCTCTTGCGAAGTGCACGTGCGCATCCGGACAGCCGGACTGCAGGGCGAAGGTCGTGCCGCTGCCTTTATACCAGGTGCCGTTGTTCTCGCCGGGATGGTATTTCAGGTCCCAGCCGCGGTTCTGCAGCTGGTGGCCGGTGGTAAAGATGACCCAGAAATCACCGCTGATATCAATGGATTTATTGCCTATTTCTATTTTCGCTTCACTATTGGTAGAAAGGGGGATAAGAAAATGGCTTGAATTTGGACTGTGTGTATGGTGATAGTCTGAGGCCTGACTAATGGTTCCTACAAGTTCCACATCGGTGTGATTTCTCCAGGCTTCGTTAGAAAAATTACCACTCTGAAATTCGGAAATGTTAAACCCGTTGCCCACAAGGAACACCTGCATATCCACACTGAGAGGGGCTGTGGTTTTAGGCGTTGCATACAGCTCGATGAAGAAACTGGTGTTGGCGCCCATGTCGAAATGATTGGTGAAATGCATCAGGTGGTAGCTGTCTCTCCAGAACCTGGAATTCGATGGCGATGAGTTTATGCCGCGAATAAATGCGATTTCCGGATATATGTTGTCCGGCCGCAGCAGGTTAAACGACCAGGTACCTGCGGGGCCTTCCGTTGCTTCACGGGTAAATGGGACATTGGGATCGGGATTAGGTGTCCCGTTGGTCAGGAAATCCCAGTCGCTGTTGTTTACGCCGGCGTTTTGCGGACGGATCACAAAAGAAACATTATTGATCGTTCTTCCGCCCGGATCAACATTCACCGATAGTGTGTAAAAGTCGAAGCGTGTAATATTCAACTGAGGGGCAATGCCAAGTCCGGTGATGCTGCTGTTGTTCAATGTCCCGTCCGCGGCTACCGCCCCGTGTGACGGCAGGGCGGCCAGCCCGCCAACCACAGCGGCGAGAAGTATTATTATCGTGATATACCCGGCGATGGATTTGAACTGCATTAAGATTGGCCTCCCTTAAAACCCTAACGATTCGAGCCCTGTATACGAAGACTGTATTCGTATACGTAAGTTGGAAAAATATAACATCCTTTTGACATAAAGTCAATGTATTTTAATGTTTTTTATGGTTTAATTGCCGCACGATAGCGATAATCCGGCAGCTCTCTTGGAGCGTGGAAGTGTAATGCAGGGCTTCGTACAAATCGCGGCCCGCGGCGAAGCTGCCGTGGGCGTATACCACAGCGGCTCGATTGTCGATCAGCGCTTTTGCGATATCGTCAGCCATTTTCCCCCCGTACACCTTTTCCCCGCGCCCTATGATCGGCACGTTCGGCATGTAATACGAACCTTCCACATCCAGCGGCTCGATTCTGTCGTCGGCGATGGAAAGGGCGATGGCGTATGAAGGGTGGGCGTGGACCACGGCCAGGGCGGGGGTGTGACGGTAGATGGCGCGGTGCACGGCTATCTCCGAGGAGGCGGTTTCAGGAGTATCGCTATCGTCGATGCCTGCCTCGACCAGGTCGCGCTCGCCGATGTGTCCCAGCATGCAGCCGGAGCGGGTGATGATGATGCGATCGCCGCGGCGTATGCTCATGTTGCCGCCGTGAGATGTGATGAGTCCGCGAACGAATAAGTTGCTGCCGACGACCTGGAACTGCTCCAGTACCGCGTCCGGTATTCCCCTGTTTTTGAATGTTGACATAAGATTCTCGCTTATGCTGGTGAAGGTGTTCTTCACCTTCACCTACCCCTATATTTCGACGAGGTTAAGAACAACGCGCCGAGTAAAAATTCGGCAATCGGGTAGGGGTGACCCTTGTGGTCGCCCGCAACGGTCAGGCACAAGACCTGCCCCTACATATGGGGACACCCCTATCCTTCCATACATCTTAATATCATGGAAGGACCGTCCCCGATTCATCGGGGTACCTCTTTCTCCAGGACTGTCATTGCGAGGAGTACCGCGACGTGGCAATCTCACAGCTGTTCAACCCCCTAGAATCCCCCAATCATGGGGGATGTAAAAAAATAGTTAGGGGGCACCCCTATAACCCCGTCAGGAGAGGAATCTCCTGTACCTCTCTTCGACCTTGGATGTAGGGGCAATCCTTGTGATTGCCCGCAAAAGGGCGAGACGACCTCTCTCCTACGATTAAAATCCCCCGCGTAGGGGCACGGCTTGCCGTGCCCTCTGGATCATCCGGTCAAGCCGTATGATGACATATGGGGACACCCCTATCCTTCCATATACCTCAATATCATGGAAGGACACCCCTGATCGAACGCCCCCTCGGCTGTATACTTCCCTCTCTTTATGGAAGAGGGGGATAGCAGGGTGAGTTAGTCGCCACCTAGCAGAAAGACGTTTCGCCCTCAGCCTCAACTCGAACGTTCGTTCAAGAGATACGATTAAAGGACAAAACGTCTGTAAGCAACCAGTCGAAGTCCGGCGCTACTGGGCCGGGGCGTCTTTGGCCTTCTGCGCTGTGTTCAGGCTTTTCGTTAAGCGGGACTTGCGGCGCGCGGCGTTGTTGGGGTGGATAACGCCTTTCTTGGCGGCCTTGTCCAGGGCGCTGGATGCCTCTTTGACCGCTGCGGCGGCGGCGTCCAAGTCCTTCTCGTCGATGAGATCTCTCGCCTTGGTCACGGCCGTCTTGGCGTAGCTGCGAACCGGCTTGTTTCTGGCCGTCTTTTTCGCGTGTACGCGCGTTGCCTTCATGGCGGATTTTGTGTTTGCCAAAACCTTTACCTCCTATGTGAGTCGTATTGCGCTTATTACGCCCTGCACCCCTTCTATCTTGGACAGGAGCCGGCTCAACTGGCCCAGCCCCTTTGTCTGCAGGGTTAGATTTATCGATGATGTACCGTCACCACGATCGACTATATTTGCCGAAGCGATGTTGACGCTCTCCTCCGCCACTATCCCAGTTATATCCCGCAGGAGCCCCATGCGATCGAACACATCGATACGCACCGGAACGTTGTATAGATGCTCTCCCGCGCCCCAGCTCACGTCGATCAGCCGCTCTTTTTCCGCGGTACCGGCGATGTTGGGGCAGTCTTTCCTGTGGACGCTGATGCCCCTGCTGCGGGTGACGTAACCGATTATATCATCTCCGGGCATGGGATTACAGCAGGTGGCGAGCTGCGTGAGCAGATTGTCGGCGCCCTTCACATGTATTCCGGATGCGGCCTCATGCTTTTTGGGCGCTACCTGCGGCAGAGGCTTCTCCTCCGGTATAGTAAGCCTGTTAGCGATCTGGTGGATGCTGATATCCCCGTAACCGATAGCGGCCAGGAGTTCGTCCGCGCTGTCCTTTTTGAAAATCGCCGCGAGTTCATCTTCAGCGATCGATATGCCTAGCCGCTTCATCTCTTTGTCCAGGATCTCCCTGCCGCGCTCTATATTTTCGCCGCGTTCCTGCTTGCGGAACCATTGCCTGACCTTTTCTTTGGCATGCGATGTGCGCAGGTAGCCGAGGTCCGGGTTGAGCCAGTCCCGGCTGGGGCCCCTGTCGCTCTTGGGCGCTATTATCTCCACCGTGTCTCCCGATTTCAGCTGGTGGGTCAGCGGCACCATGCGCCCGTTTACCTTGGCTCCGGTGCAGCGGTGTCCCAGGTCCGTGTGCACCCTGTAGGCGAAGTCCAGCGGCGTCGAGCCGGCGGGCATGTCCTTTACCTGGCCTTTGGGCGTGTATACCATCACGGTGTCGCCAAAGAGGTCGATCTCCATCAAATCGACGAAGTCGCTGCCGGTTATATCCTTGAACTGCTGGATAAGGACGCGCAGCCCGTCGATGCGCTTGTCGAACTTGTCGTCAAGCCTGCCGTCTTCTTTGTAACGCCAGTGCGCGGCCACGCCGAATTCAGCCGCCTTGTGCATCTCGCGGGTTCTTATCTGTATCTCAAAAGGGGGAAGGTTCGGGAAGAGCGTGACCGTCGTATGGATCGACTGATAGGTGCCGCCGCGGGGGTTGGCGATGTAATCGTCGAATTCGCCGGGGAGGGGATGCCACTCGGGATGGTCGGCGTTCTTATGTATGACGCCCAGGGCGTTATAACAGTCCTTGACGTCGTTAACGATTATGCGTATGCCCAGCAGGTCCTGTATCTTGCGGCTGGTCCCGTCCGGATTCCTGTATTTATCTTCCTTCCTTTTGTAGCTATATACGGGTTTTACCCTGCCGTTGATCTCGGCCTTGATCCCGGCTTTTTCCATCTCCTCCTCCAGCACTTTCATGGCGCCGGCTATCCATAGTTTCTTTTCCTTCTTGTTAACGTGTATCTCTTTATCGATCCTGTCGTATGCTTCGGGGTCGACGCAAGAGAACGCCATGTCCTCCAGCTGCGTCTTTATCTCCCAAATACCCAGGCGGTGTGCCATCGGCGCGTAGACGTTGAGCGTCTCCTGCGCCAGGTTCTTGGCCTCTTCCATTCCCTCCGCTGTCCGCTTGTCCGGGTCCATCCTGCTTAAGTTATGCACCCAGCTTATCTCATGCAGGCGGCATGCCAGCTTTATGAATACAACACGGAAGTCTTCCGTCATGGCTACCAGCATCTTGCGCAGGCTCTCGGCGTAAGCGTTCCTGTCGCTTTCGCTCTTACCCTCCGAGAATTCCTTTATCCAGAAGACCTTTTCCAGCTTTGACAGCCTTTCTATAAGCTTGAATACGTCGTGTCCGAACTCCGCTTCTATCTCCGTGAAGTTCGCGTTCTCGTACTGCGGAATTCTGTGGAGCAGCGCCGCCACGATACATCGCTCGTCAAGCTGAAGCTGGGCCACCGTGTAGGCGCTGGACGTGGCGTGTTCCAGGTCTTTCGGATACTTCTTAGCGACTATGGCATGCGCCCTGGTTATCTTGCCAAGGGCGGCCTCGGGCAGATATTCACCCGCCCTCTCTATTAAATCTTTTATCTTGATCTTCTCAGACATGGCTATACTATCTCTATTTGCGCGCCAGAGGATTATACTTTATGAGGGGCATTTGTGTAAATTGTAGTCTTATCTTTGGGTGTCGCGATAGTATCGTGAATCGTCAGCTTCAACTGACTCGGCCTGGATGCCGCGCGGGCAGGCGGGCTGCTATATTGGATACGAGTAGAATGATTCTTCCGCATGTGTCGTGCAAATAGTGGAGGCGATGTGATAAAAGTCATATTTATTGACAGGGGATTTTAGTATATTGTTATTACATAATATCGGGGGGCTATTGACAAAAATGTATAAATATGCTTAAATATCTTCTACAAAGCGTAAATTGGTGGCAAAAAACTGATAGTTTGTATAGAAAGGAGGTGCAAAGAAGGAGAAATGTGGTATAATTAGAAATGTCCATTAGGGGGCGATGAAGCGCAGTCTGTATTTGGTTGCTTGGGCTGCGTGGAGCCAATAGCAAAACCGACCGAATGAAAGGCATAATAAATCTTTCAGGAGGTCTATTTTTATGGAAAGGAAAGTAAGAACAACAAGGAGACAGCGCAGTAAGAGATCGTGGATATTCAGCCCGTTCATAATTGCGCAACTGGCTGTGATCATGGTGCTGTCGGGGGTAGGAGCAGCGTTCGCGTTTACACCGAACACTATTGTGCAGGATTCGCAGCCTTGGGCTGGGACCAGCTCGATAACAGAAACGGCTAATCTTGATGTGACTGATTACTGGTTTGGGTATAACACTGCCCTTACTCAGGTGCACTCTGTTACCGTTGAAATAACAAATACGGATAGTTCTGCACACACCACAGATATAGAGGCGGTTATTCTTGATGGTAGCAGTAACATTGAGTGGTCAGATTCTGCTAGTGGTGTTTCATGCACTGCAAGTACCACTACGACTTACACTTTCACTTTCACTACCGACGTAGCTTTCAGTGAGGTTGTTACGCTGAATATCGTCCTTACTGAGCAGTCCTAAAATTAGAGAATAAGATAGAGTAAATAAGCAATACTCGGAGTGATTTTAGGGCAAGTATTTCAAGGGGGCGCTGTCCTGCGGCGCCCCCTTTATGGCTTCCAATGGTATAATTTCGAGTGTCGAGAATAGGCTTAGGGAGCGACGGGTCCACTATATGTTCAAGGGTAAGACTGGCTACTATCTGATAGTTGCGTTGTTCGCGGCAGCGGCCGCTTGGATCGGGTACTTCATCACTCAGGTTATCAGAAGCAATGCTCTGAGTTCGACATCGCTGATATGGATGTCTTTAATAGCGGCGGCTGTGGTTGTTGGTATCGGCCTTGTTTATTTCTCTACAAAACGTCGGCACGGAGAGCAGGAGATACCTTTTAACGTTATGGATACGGAGAACGTTAGAGTCAAGACCTACAATCTTATAATGGCTACTTCCAAACGGAACCCGGGAACTGCGTCGGTGAGGTCAACAGACATGGTTAACGGCATAGCTGTGGAACCGGTAAATAAAGACGTTATGCCCCACCGCATCCGGGTGGAGGTTCGGATAAATGAGGATCAGGAGCAGATTGCGGGCAGGGAGATGGTGATAAACGCTGGAGCGACTGTTCCCGTTACGCTACGTTTACCAAAGCTGTTGCGTCTGGCGGAGATAGCGATGGTGGACATAAGGATCAGGCAGGTTTAGCTCGCGGGTTTGAATCGCAATGAAAGCGCTATCGATAAGGAAACTATTTTTTATCGCTGTGGCACTGGTCGTAGTGTTTACGGGCGGCGGTATTGCCTATGCGCTCACTGTTCATCAACTTCCCGATACTGGCTGGTCTAAGTACGATCGCAACTTCGGTACGTGGACTGTTACCAGCCAGCCGGAGTTCCAGGCGGGCGTACTCAATAATGTCGATGTCATCTCAAGCCCCGGCGATGTCAAGATAGCGACCTCCTCGGATTGGCTTAATGGTTACGCTTACAGGAAATCAATGAGCATCAGCGCCGCCGAAAATACATATTTGAACTCAGGCGGAACAATAACTATGGACGGAGACTACACCGTCCATACTTTCACCAGCGGGGGCACTTTCATCGCAGGTAAAGATGGTGATGTTGAGGTGCTTGTTGTAGGTGGTGGCGGTGGTGCGGGAAGGGGCACAACGAATACGCGTTTGAATGCTGGTGGTGGTGGGGCGGGTGGCCTTATATATATAGATGCCTATACGGTATCTGCTGGGAATCATAATGTCGTTATTGGTAGCGGCGGCGCTGGTTCCACGGGTACTTCCAGTGCAGGTTCGGATGGCTCCGATTCTCAATTTGGAAACCTGATTGCTGAAGGTGGAGGGGGAGGTGGCAGTTCCAGCGCTAGAAATGGGCGTGCTGGTGGCTCGGGTGGTGGTGCCGGTGTTTCAGCTACTTGGTTTTTTGTGTGGATTTGGTCTTATGGCACAGGCGGAAGTTCCAGCCAGCCAACTTCCAACGACGGCTACCCGAACACAGGTTTTGGAAATGCCGGTGGAACTTCAAGTGCAAGCAGTCAAATGGGACAGGGTGGTGGTGGTGCTGGTGCTGTGGGGTCGGGAACAACCGGCGGTGCGGGAAAAACCTATGCGATTTCAGGAAGTGATGTAACTTATGCTAAGGGTGGAAATGCCCAGTCGAGTGGTTCGAGTGGTTCTGCGAATACAGGTAACGGGGGTGATGCTGCGGCGTCCAATTCCGGAGCTAACGGTGGGGCGGGCGGCTCGGGTATAGTAATTGTAAGATGTTTAACCTCGGATTTCATGAGCGATAATTCTCAGACCAACTATCAGATGCAGTTGACGGTTAGTAATTCAAGCGGAGTCAGTTCAGGTTCTACAGTCTATCTTAACGGTGCCTCTCTCAATTGGCCTTATGATATCAGATTTACGGATAGCTCCGGCACCGGTTTGCTTGATTACTGGATTGAGGAAAACGATTCCCTAGTAGCTACTGTATGGGTCGAGTTTAGTTCTATACCGGCATATCCCGATGAAGGTTCGTTCTACATTTACTACGACAATGCCGATGCCTCAGACGCGAGCAATGGAGGAAACACATTCATATTCTTCGATGATTTCTCCGGGGATCTGAGCAAGTGGAGTACTCATGTCTCTTACGGCACCGTCGGTATAAATACGGACGACGGTTATCCCGCCCCGTGTCTCGAGATTGGCGGGGGCATCACGAGCGGCAACTACGCTTTCACCGCCGTCGGCACGGACGCGAGCTATAGCACATTTCAGGACGGCATAATAGAGGCGGATATCTATCCGGCCACGGACGCTCTGCCTGAAATAATTTTCCGGGGCGTTTATGCTTCTAATGCCGGATATAAGGGCCGGTGGGATTGCCGCACCGGCATGGAGACGCCGTGGATGATATATCCATATAGCGGATGGACCGGCTTTGGCACGGCGGTGACGCAGTTCGGACTGGCCAACCAGTGGCAGAAAGCCAAGCTTGTCATCAGCGGCTCGACATTCAGCATATACAGCAATGGCGTATTGCAGTCTACTGAAACCGATGTCACCTATACCGGTCCGGGCGAGATCGGCTTAGCCAACCATTATGGCGCGTATGTCCTTGTGGATAACATACGGGTGCGCAAGTATGCGTCGCCTGAACCGACTTGGGGTGCCTGGGGGGTGGAGGAGACGCCGTCATATAACATGATCGATAATACCATCGCTTCCAATGTCTTCGATACCGGACAGGCCGGCGCCCGTTGCGACCTTCTGAGCCGGGATGAGTCATTGCCGGCTGGCACCAGTATAACTTTTGAGGTGCGTGCGTCGGACACCACATTCGTTAAAAGCGACCTTGCTCCTATATGGCAGGACGCTTCGGTGATACCCGCTGTATTCGGGCAATACCAGCAATGGCGTGCGACATTGTCCACTACTGACGGCGGCGTCACTCCTGTGCTGCACGAGGTGCGAGTCCTCTACTCATGGTAGAGTTAAAACCTCTTTCGTTTGGTTTTGTCGATTTGATATCTTTACAACACCCCCGTCTTATTGTATCCTACGTTAATTCGGTTGATGTGAGAGGTTGATGAATGTATAAGGCGCCGCGTGGAACCATCGATATACTGCCCGCAGAACAGGCGTATTACAAATATGTAGAGTCTCAGGCCGCGGAGATGTGCCGCCGCTACGGCTACGGGCGCATCGAGACGCCCGTGTTCGAGGATGCCGGTCTCTTCGTGCGGACGATAGGCCAGGGGACGGACATCGTCGAGAAGGAGACCTATACCTTTAAAGACCGCAGCGATCAGGAGATGACGCTTCGTCCCGAGGGCACCGCTCCGGTTTGCCGTGCCTACATCGAGCACGGCATGCATTCCCTGCCGCAGCCGGTCAAGCTCTACTACTTCGCGTCGATATTCCGCTACGAGAGGCCGCAGAAGGGGCGCTACCGCCAGCATCACCAGTTCGGCGTGGAGGCCATCGGCGAGAGCGATTCCGCGCTCGATTCCGAGGTTGTCGAGATGTCCTGGAACTTCTACGCCGTGCTCGGATTGAACGATCTCGTTCTATATATCAACAGCATCGGTTGCAGGGAGTGCCGCCCGGGTTATATCAAGAAGCTCAAGAGATATTACTCGTCTCATATCGACGAGGTCTGCCCGCAGTGCAAGATTCGATACGAGCGCAACCCGCTGCGCCTGCTGGACTGCAAGGAGCCGGCCTGCCAGGGCCTGGCGGACGCGGCGCCAAAGAGCGAAGCTTCCCTTTGCCCCGAATGTAAACAGCATTTCAAAGAGGTCCTGAGGAATCTCAAGATCGTAAAGGTTCCATATAAGAAGAACCATCGACTGGTGCGCGGCCTCGATTATTACACCCGCACCGTTTTCGAGATACAGCCCGCGGCGGGCGGCGGCGCGCAGAGCGCGCTGGGCGGTGGGGGGCGCTACGACAACCTCATCGAAGAATTAGGGGGCAAGCCCGCGCCCGCGATCGGGTTCGCCGCCGGCATCGACCGCATCGTAATGTGTCTCAAGGAGCAGGGCGTGGAGCCGCCGCCGAGCGAGGACCAGGGGATATATGTCGCTTACGCGGGTGAGAAGGCCAAGGCCGAAGCGATAAGGCTGACCGCCGAGATGCGCACCGCCGGTATACCGGTTCATATCGGATACGGCGGCAAAAGTTTGAAATCGCAGATGCGCCAGGCCAACAACCTGGGCGTGTCGTTCGCATTCATATTCGGGGATGACGAGGTTGAGAAAGGGACCGTAATGTACAAGGACATGGAGGGTGGCGAGCAGTGGGAGGTGGAGATCTGTGAAGTCATAAGCCTGCTGACACAGGGCTAGCGGATAACGTAGAAGAAGAGCTCTCGTTAGGGTTCTTCTTTTTGTTTTATAATGGGTAGCGGATATTTGCGTCAGGGGCATGCCGGATGGATGTTCCGCGGGCGTATGGCCATACGCCCCTACGCGATTGGATACATATAGGGTCGAACCTCCGTGTTAGCCCTGTGGATTCCGGCGAAAGCCGGAATGACGGCAAGGGAAGTTCAGAGGGATTACCCTCTGGCAGGGTGTTAGGGGTGTCCCCTAATATTTATGTCCCCCAACGTGTGGGGGACTAGCAGGGGGTTCGGATATGGTTTCCCCTTTTAAGGGGATGCCAGGGGTTACATTAAAAATGTTCGATAAACTCGAATCAATTGAAAAACGCTACGAAGAGCTGAACCAGCTCATGTCTCAGCCCGAGGTCATATCCGATCTGGATAAGCTTCAATCGCTGGCCAAGGAGCAGGCATGGATAAGCGACACCGTGGCCAGGTTCCGCGAGTATAAGAAGGTTCTTAAGGAGCTTGAGGACACGCGCTCAATGAAGGCCAAGGGACTGGATGAGGAGATGTCCGTCCTTATCGATGAGGAAATGGAAAAGCTGAGCAATCGCCAGCAGGTGCTGGAGCAGGAGCTTCGCGCCGCGCTCATCCCCAAGGATAAGAATGATGAAAAGGATGTCATAGTCGAGATACGCGCCGGCGCCGGCGGAGACGAGGCCGGCTTGTTCGCTGCGGACCTGTTCCGTATGTATACCAGATACGCTGAAACGAAGCGCTGGGGGATCGAGGTCATCGACAGCAATCAGAGCGGCATCGGCGGATTCAAGGAGATCATCTTCGAGGTCAAAGGCAGGGGGGCCTACAGCCGCCTCAAGTGGGAGAGGGGGGTTCACAGGGTGCAGCGCGTGCCCGTAACGGAGTCGAGCGGGCGCATACATACGTCTACGGTTACCGTGGCCGTGCTTCCCGAAGCGGAGGAGGTCGATATCAAGATTAATCCTGATGACCTTCGGATCGATATTTATTGCGCAGGCGGCCACGGTGGACAGAACGTGAACAAGGTGGCCACCGCGGTCAGGATAACGCACCTGCCCACGGGCATCGTCACGGTATGCCAGGACGAGCGCTCGCAGCTCAAGAACAAGACCAAGGCTATGGCGGTGATGCGCGCCCGCATCCTGGACCAGGAAAGGCGCAGGCAGGAGGAGGAGATATCGGCGGACCGGCGCTCGCAGGTGGGGACCGGGGAGAGGTCGGAGAAGATACGCACGTACAATTTCCCGCAGGGGCGGGTATCCGATCATCGCATCGGGCTGACATTGCATAACATCGAATCGATACTGGAAGGAAATCTGGATCCGATTATCGACGCGCTTGCCTCCGATGAGCAGGCGCGGGTGCTGGAGAGTTAGTGAAGGTAAAGGAAGCCCTGCACGATACCGCCAAAAAGCTCGCCGCCGCCGTAGAAGAGGCTCCTCTCGAAGCGGAGCTGCTTTTGATGCATGCCATGGATATCGATCGCGTCGGTCTATATGTCGGGCTCGAAGACGACCTGCCGTCACGATACAAAAGCTCGTTGTCTCGGCTGGTCACTCGCCGACTCGCGAAGGAGCCGTCCGCTTATATACTGGGCCATCGCGAGTTCTACGGGCTGGATTTCTACGTGGCGCCCGGCGTGCTCATTCCAAGGCCGGAGACGGAGACGCTGGTTGAGGAATCGGTCGCATATATCCGCAGCAATTTCCCTAACGATTATCCCGTCATCGCCGACATAGGAACGGGCAGCGGGGCCGTCGCGATATCGCTGGCGCACCTGTTTCCCAAGGCGAAGGTCTACGCTACGGATATATCGGCTCAGGCGCTGGATATCGCGACTCTCAATTGTATCAGGCACGGCGTTCGTGTCGAGCTGTTGGAGGGCGACCTTCTCGCCCCACTGCCGCAGGCCGTCGATATCATCGCGGCCAACCTCCCGTATATCAGGGACGATGAGATGGGCGGGCTGAGCGAAGAGATACGGGGTTACGAGCCGCGCGTCGCGTTGTCCGGCGGTGAGGATGGGCTCGATGTTATACGAAGACTTATCATCGACGCGCCGGGTAAGCTTCGAAATGGCGGAGCGGTTCTACTCGAGATCGCGCCGTCGCAGGGAGAGGCGCTGGCGTCGTGGTCTCAAGGCCTCGGTCCCTGGGAAAGAGCCGATCTGGTCAAGGACTGTAGCGGGGTCGGTCGGATTTTGAAATTACTATTGACAAAGCGTCAGCCGTAAGTATAATCTAATATTTTCAATCAGGAAGTGTGATATGACGAAGAAAAAAGACTCGGCGAAAGAAATCGTTCTCCGCAAAGCAAAGGAGAACAAAGTGAGGTTCGTGCGGCTCTGGTTCACCGATATACTGGGGTTCCTGAAGAGCGTGGCGATAACGGTGGAGGAGCTGGATCGGGCGCTGGAGGACGGCATGGGCTTCGACGGCTCTTCTATCGAG
Source organism: Dehalococcoidia bacterium (assembly GCA_041649635.1). Lineage (NCBI taxonomy): Bacteria > Bacillati > Chloroflexota > Dehalococcoidia > Dehalococcoidia bacterium. Next base: position 46,560 of record JBAZMV010000006.1, on the reverse strand, counting down.
GGTTTCGCGCGTATCGACGAGAGCGATATGGTGGCCATGCCCGACCCTACTACTTTCAGCATGCTCCCGTGGCGTCCCAGTGAATTCGCTGTGGCCGCGATGTTCTGCGACGTGCAGAAGCCCGGCGGCGAGGCCTTCGAGGGCGATCCCAGATATGTGCTTAAGAGGAACGTTAAAAGGGCGACGGAACTCGGCTACACGTATTATGTCGGGCCGGAGATGGAGTATTTCTATTTCAAGAAATCGGATTGCGCTGAGCTTATAGACCGGGAAGGATATTTCGATATGAATCCTTCCGATACGTCATCGAACATGCGGCGCGATACAATAATAGCGCTGCAGGATATGGGGATCCATGTAGAGTATTCCCATCACGAGGTCGCGCCCTCTCAATACGAGATAGATCTCAGATATAACGAAGCGCTGAAGATGGCGGACAACGTCATGGTCCTGCGCCTCGTAGTGAAGCAGATAGCGCAGCAGTTCGGCTATTACGCTACGTTCATGCCCAAACCCATGGCTGTCGTTAACGGCAGCGGCATGCACGTGCACCAATCGCTGTTCAAGGGTAAGCGCAACGCCTTCTTTGACGCCAGGGACAAGTATAACCTGTCTCCGGCGGCGAAGTACTTCATGGCAGGGCTGCTTAAGCATTCAGCCGAGATTACGCTTGTAACCAGTCAGTGGGTAAATTCTTACAAGAGGCTCGTTCCCGGCTATGAGGCTCCGGTGTACGTATCATGGGCGCGGCGCAATCGCTCGGACCTTGTTCGCATACCTGAATACAAGCCGGGCAAGGAATACGCTACAAGGCTGGAGTACCGATCTCCCGATCCGGCGTGCAATCCGTATCTGACGTTCGCCGTTATGCTGGCCGCGGGGCTTGAGGGCATAGAAAAGAAATATTCACTGCCGGCTCCTGTAGAGGAGAATGTCTTTGAGATGGGGGAACAGGAGAGGAAACGCAGGGGCATCGGCACCCTGCCCGGCAGCCTGTCCGAGGCCATCTCCTGTGCGGAGGGGAGCAAGCTTTTGAGGAAGGCTCTGGGGGAGCATGTATTCAATACCTTTATTCAAAACAAGAAGATTGAATGGAACCTGTATCGCACACAGGTAACGGATTATGAAGTAAACAGGTATCTGCCCATACTTTAATAATCGTTGCGTTCAGGTGTTGACAGGTAAAATTATGTGTGATACCATATCTGTCCAGTGATATATCAAATGAGGGCCAATTGAATACGTGAGCTAGGCAAGGCCTGATGTAGTCTTTATCGAGACGGCTCACATCAAGCCGTCTCTTTTTGTGAGAGGTACCTTAAAAACTGAATATAGTCGCGAAGAGAATAAGAGGTATACCCACCTGTTAGTGTAGGTCAAGTTATTAAGGGCGCATGGTGGATGCCTTGGCGTCAAGGGCCGATGAAGGGCGCGGAATGACTGCGATAAGCCTCGGTTGGCTGTCTATCAAGCTTAGCCGTGGATTCCCGAATGGGGCAACCCATCCTTCCGAAAGAAGGATACTCCCAGCTGAACACATAGGCTGGGAAGAGGTAACCGGGGGAACTGAAACATCTAAGTACCCCGAGGAGAGGAGATTATTCCCTTAGTAGTGGCGAACGAAAGGGGAAAAGCCCAAACCGTAACTGCTTAACGGCCTCGGAGCCTATGCGGTTGCGGTGTTGTAAGGCATGGATGCCCTGACCGAGTAGGGGCAAGAAGTTACAAACCGAACTCTAGCTGAAGGTGTCTGGAAAGTCCCATCAAAGAGGGTGATAATCCCGTAAGCGAAAGAGGGAGGCTTCTTCCATGTTCTTGAGTACCACGGGACACGAGGAATCCTGTGGGAAGCTGGGGTGACCACATCCCAAGGCTAAATACCCTTGACGACCGATAGTGTACTAGTACCGTGAGGGAAAGGTGAAAAGAACCCCGAGAGGGGAGTGAAATAGAACCTGAAACCGTGTGCCTACAAACCGTCAGAGTCTTTCTTCGGAAGGATGATGGCGTGCCTATTGAAGAATGATCCGGCGAGTTAATCGGTGTAGCAAGGTTAAGTCGTTTAAGCGATGGAGCCGCAGCGAAAGCGAGTCTTAATAGGGCGATTCAGTTGCATCGATTAGACCCGAAACCAGGTGAGCTATCCATGGTCAGAGTGAAACTCAGGTAAATCTTGAGCGGAGGCTCGAACTCACCAATGTTGCAAAATTGGGGGATGAACTGTGGATAGAGGTGAAATGCCAAACGAACCTGGAGATAGCTGGTTCTCCCCGAAATGTATTCAGGTACAGCCTCAGAGATAAGCATTGGAGGTAGGGCTCTGGATGTGCTAGGGGGCGAAAAGCTTACCGAACTCAACCAAACTTCGAATGCCATTGCTGTAAACTCTGGGAGTGAGACTACGGGGGCTAAGCTCCGTGGTCGAAAGGGAAACAGCCCAGACCATCAGCTAAGGTCCCTAAGTACAGGCTAAGTGGGCAAGGAGGTGGCGTTGCACAGACAGCCAGGATGTTGGCTCAGAAGCAGCCATCATTTAAAGAGTGCGTAATAGCTCACTGGTCGAGTGGTGTCGCGCCGACAATCCACCGGGGCTAAAGCCTGTCACCGAAGCTATGGATTCTTCCCGCAAGGGAGGAGTGGTAGGGGAGCATTCCGTTTAGCAGCGAAGGCGAGTCGCGAGGCTTGCTGGAGCATACGGAAGAGAGAATGTCGGAATAAGTAGCGTAAGGCGTGTGAAAACCACGCCCACCGAAAACCTAAGGTTTCCTACGCAAGGTCAATCCGCGTAGGGTTAGTCGGGCCTAAGCCGAGGCCGAGAGGCGTAGGCGATGGACAGCTGGTTATTATTCCAGCACCGCTCATTGCTTACGGCATGACGGGGACACGGAAAGGTAAATGGAGCGTGCCTACTGGACATGGTGCGTCCCTGATTATAGCCCTTCTTCGGAAGGGTGAAGAGAGGGGGAAGTTGCGGGGCAACCCAAGGCGATTCCGTTGACCCTATGCTGTCAAGAAAAGCCGCATGCTTGTAATGAGCGTCCGTACCGCAATCCGACACTGGTAGGTGGGGTGAGAATCCTAAGGTGAACGAGAGAACCCTCGTTAAGGAACTAGGCAAAATAACCCCGTAACTTTGGGAGAAGGGGTCCCCGGTTCGTCCGGGGCGCAGTGAATGGGCCCAAGCGACTGTTTAGCAAAAACATAGGTCTCTGCCAACTCGTAAGAGGAAGTATAGGGGCTGATACCTGCCCAGTGCTGGAAGGTTAAGGGGAGAGGTTAGCGATAGTTTACTATTGCGAAGCTTTGAACTGAAGCCCCAGTGAACGGCGGCCGTAACTATAACGGTCCTAAGGTAGCGAAATCCCTTGTCAGGTAAGTTCTGACCCGCACGAATGGTGTAACGACTTGGGCGCTGTCTCAACGAGGGACTCGGCGAAATTGCAATACCCGTGAAGATGCGGGTTACCCGCGACTGGACAAAAAGACCCCGTGGAGCTTTACTACAACTTGGCATTGGGTCGAGATTTCGGATGTGTAGGATAGGTGGGAGGCTTTGAAGCCGAGGCGTCAGCTTCGGTGGAGCCAACGGTGAAATACCACCCTTCTGTGGTTTTGGTTCTAACCTCTGAGCAAGCAGGGGGAAAGTGCCTGGTGGGTAGTTTGACTGGGGCGGTCGCCTCCTAAAATGTAACGGAGGCGTCCAAAGGTTCCCTCAGGGTGGATGGAAACCACTCGTAGAGCACATTGGTATAAGGGAGCTTGACTGTGAGACCAACAAGTCGAGCAGGGACGAAAGTCGGGCAAAGTGATCCCACGGTCCCGTGTGGAAGGGCCGTGGCTTATCGGACAAAAGCTACCCCGGGGATAACAGGCTTATCTTGCCCAAGAGTTCACATCGACGGCAAGGTTTGGCACCTCGATGTCGGCTCGTCTTATCCTGGGGCTGGAGCAGGCCCCAAGGGTTGGGCTGTTCGCCCATTAAAAAGGCACGCGAGCTGGGTTCAGAACGTCGTGAGACAGTTCGGTCTCTATCCGTCGTGGGCGTAGCAGATTTGAGGGGGGCTCTCCATAGTACGAGAGGACCTGGAGGGACAGACCTCTGGTGTGCCAGTTGTCGCGCCAGCGGCATTGCTGGGTAGCCATGTCTGGCAGTGATAAGCGCTGAAAGCATCTAAGTGCGAAGCATGCCCCGAGATTAGATCTGCCATCCTTCTTCGGAAGGAGTAAGGCCGCAGCAAGACTAGCTGTTTGATAGGCCGCGTGTGTAAGGCGTGCGAGCGTTTTAGCTTAGCGGTACTAACGGCCGAGGACTTGACCTACACTAAGAGTTGGGTATACTAAAGTTCAATGCGACTATATACAGTAGTACCGCGGGATAGAGCAGTGGTAGCTCGTCGGGCTCATAACCCGGAGGTCGTTGGTTCGAATCCAACTCCCGCTACCAAGGAATTAAGCTGAAAAGCTCTGAGATTCTTAAAGAGACTCAGGGCTTTTTATATTTTAAGAATGTGGTATGAAATACTTTCGTAACAATTGAGGCATATACTCTAGGATAAAATTTATTAAGAAAGGTTCTTGCCGATGGCGAAGTACATTTTTGTAACCGGCGGCGTAGTCAGCTCGGTGGGGAAGGGCATTGCCGTCGCGTCTATAGGCAGGATATTAAAGAGCCGCAAAATCTCCGTATCCGTGCAGAAACTGGATCCTTATCTGAATGTAGATCCGGGGACTATGTCGCCTTACCAGCACGGCGAAGTTTTTGTTACCCGTGACGGCGCTGAAACGGATTTAGATTTAGGCCACTATGAACGATTCATAGATATAAGGCTGACGAAATCATCCAGTGTTACATCGGGACAGATATATAATTCGATAATCTCGCAGGAGAGACAGGGAGGCTTCCTTGGCGGAACGATACAGGTTATTCCCCATGTTACAAACGAGATAAAACGCTGTATTCGCGTTGTTGCTGAGGAGAGTGAGGCAAGCGTCGTTATCGTCGAGGTCGGCGGCACGGTAGGCGATATCGAAGGCCAACCGTTCCTTGAAGCTATCAGGCAGCTCAGGACGGAGGTCGGCCGCGACAATGTAATGTTCGTTCACCTGACGCTTCTTCCTTATCTACAGTCGACCTTCGAGTTGAAGACGAAGCCGACACAGCACAGCGTCAATGAGCTCAGACGCATGGGTATTCAGCCGGACGTGATAATCCTGCGCAGCGACTTGCCCATCAACGACGATGTCAAAGACAAGATCGCTTTATTCTGCGATGTGGAACGGAGGGCTGTCATAGCTTTGCCGACCCTGCCGATAATTTACGAGATACCTCTCGTGCTCGAGGAGGCCGGGCTGGGATCTCTGATAGTCGAAAAACTCGATCTGCCCGGGAACGAGCCGGATTTCGATGAATGGCGGGATATCGTTGATCGTATGAGGGAGCCTAAGGAAAGTATTAAGATAGCGATAGTAGGCAAATACGTCAAGCTGCATGATTCGTATATTTCTGTTAAGGAGTCGCTGTACCATGCGGCTGTACACTACGGCCGGGACATCGAATTACAGTGGGTAAGCTCTGAAGACCTGGAACAGAACGGCGACTCAGTACTTCACTCGGCTCAGGGCATCGTCGTGCCGGGCGGATTCGGAATCAGGGGCATCGAAGGCATGATAATCGCGGCAAGATACGCCCGCACTCACGGAATACCTTATCTTGGTTTGTGTTTGGGTATGCAGGTTATGGTTATTGAATTCGCTCGGCATATCCTGGGATCGGATGAGCCCAATACCACCGAATGCGATTCCAAAACCGCCTACCCGGTTATAGATCTGCTTCCGGAGCAGCGAGGCATCGAATATATAGGCGGCACCATGAGGCTCGGCGAATATGAGTGTTGTCTGACGGCAGGCTCCAAGGCCGCAGCCGCGTATAAAGAACCTCTGATTTATGAGCGCCATCGCCACCGTTACGAGTTTAATAACGATTTTCGCAAGATGTTCGAGGACGCAGGTATGTGTTTCAGCGGACTTTCACCTAATGGATACCTGGTAGAGATAAGCGAACTCAAAGGCCATCCCTTCATGGTCGCTTGCCAGTTCCATCCGGAATTCCTCTCACGCCCCGATCGGTCTCATCCGTTGTTCCGTGAATTCATGAATGTAGCAAAAGATATCGTAGTCGAAGGCTCTCAATCGCCACTACAAATTTAAAAAGCCTTTTTAACTCTGCAGAAGCTCGCATTATAGCACTATCGCCTTCATCGACGGCATTTCGATTGACCAACAATCACTTTGGGGCGCTTTTTGCTTTGATGTCGGTTGTTGCTTAACGAAAAAGGCTATTGACAAAATTAGATAATCTGCTATTATATAAAAGCGGTAATCGGAAAGCGGTTGCCGATATCCTATAGAGTAACAACAATGGTGAAATCAAAAATGCAATTGGTTCGCCCTGAAATAATCGGCAGCGGGCTTCCGCTGCTGGATGACCTGCTGAAGGGACTCAGGTGGGGAGACAATGTCGTTTGGCAGATGGACAGCCTTGACGACTATCCTTTCTTTGCCGAAGCCCTAATTAAACACGCGATGAAGGATGGCAATAAGTGTGTTTACGTGCGTTTTGCGCCTCACGCGCCGGTAATCAAACCGAGGCGCGGCCTTGTTATCGTGGACATAGACCCGGGTCAGGGCTTCGATTATTTCAGCGGCGAGGTCTTCCGGCTTATCGAGGACACGGGAAGGTATGCCTACTTTATCTTCGATAACCTGTCGGCGCTGGTGGACGAATGGGCCACGGATGAGCTGCTGGTGAATTTCTTCCAGATAACATGCCCGCACCTGTTTGAGATGGGCGACATAGCCTACTTTTCGCTGAGGAGGGAGCAGCACGGACAGGGCGCGGTATCGCGGATACGCGCCGTCACGCAGGTGCTCATCGATGTATATCATGTCAGCGGCAGCAAATATATACATCCGTTAAAGGTGCAGGGACGCCATTCGCCGGACATGTTCCTGCCGCACAGGATGGGAACGAATGAGTGGGAGCCCGTTGTTCGCAGCGGCGAGGCTGCCTCCGTGCTCAATGCCGCCAGCAGGAACGCGGTAAGCCTGAAGAAGACATCCATCGCTCCCTGGGACAGCGTCTACGGCAGGCTGGCGAGCTATGAGACGCTCGGCAAGGATTCGCCGGAGATCGATAGAGAGAAGGCGCTTCTGAAAGACGAGTTGGCGCGAATGATGATCGGGAGCCACAGGAAACTCGTCCAACTTTCGAACAAATATATGAGCGTGGAGGACCTGTTCGATATCAGGCATCGCATCATAGGATCCGGACGCATAGGCGGCAAATCGGCCGGCATGCTCATGGCCCGCGCCGTCCTGTCCGCGGCACAGGATAGTTTCGATTTCAAAGGCATACTTGAGGAGCACGACTCGTTTTATATAGGTTCAGATGTCTTCTTTACGTTCCTGGTGAATAACGGGCTCTTCGAACTCAGGCTGCAGCTTTCGAATCAGGAGAAGCTGTCCTGGGACGACTTTGCCGGGGTCGAGGAGAAGTTCCTTAACGGCAAGTTTCCGCCGGATGTAATGGAGCAGTTCAGGGATATGCTGGACTACTACGGGCAGGCCCCGATAATCGTCCGTTCCTCCAGCCTGCTGGAGGACGGGTTCAATGACGCTTTTGCCGGCAAATATCGCAGCGAGTTCTGTCCCAACCAGGGGGGGCCGGATGAAAGGATGGAGGCGTTTCTTAAGGCGATGAAGCTGGTATATGCCAGCGCGCTGAACCCGGATGCGCTGTCGTATAGACGCAGGCGCGGTCTGGACGAAGGCGATGAACAGATGGCGATCCTGGTGCAACGCGTGTCGGGAATGCCGTATAAAGAATACTTTTTCCCTACACTGGCCGGAGTGGCTTTCTCGCGGAATCTGTACGCGTGGACGGACCGCATCGACCCTAAGAAGGGGATGATCCGCCTTGTGTTCGGGCTCGGCACACGCGCCGTAAATCGCGTGAGCGGCGAGTATCCGAGAATTATCGCCGTGAGCCATCCCGAACTGCGTCCGGAAGTTGGAATGGGGGTGGCAAAGTACGCGCAGAGACTTGTTGACGCGCTGAATATTAAAGCCAACAGGTTCGAGACGCTGATTTTCGGCGATCTGGTCGGCGGGAGGGATTATCCCGGCTTGAGCATGGTTACCTCCGAGATCGACGACGGGTACGTGCGGGACAGCGCTGCTTCCCTGTCGGATACGTTGGAGCTTGTCCTGACCTTCAATAATCTGATCAGGAAGACAAAAATCGTCGCCATTCTAAGAGAAATACTGTACAGGCTCGAACAGGCGTGGGGCCAGCCGATCGATATCGAGTTCACCGCTTATTTAAATGAAGAAGGGGATATTTCAATCAACCTGCTGCAATGCCGCGCTCTCCACGTGCCCAGGGCCAGCGGCGTCGATGTGCGTATGCCGGAGGATGTTCCCGCAGACAGGGTGCTGTTTGCGTCGGAGCGCACTATCAGCGCGGGTATAGTTGATGATATCAGGCACATCATTTTCGTCGATCCGAAGAGATACGCCGAAACCGATATCGACAGGAAGAGGTCGCTGGGGCGGGTCATAGGTGTGCTGAATGAACTGCTGGGCCGGGATGAAGGCAGGATAATGGCGATGGGGCCGGGCAGGTGGGGCAGCAATAACATCGACCTGGGCGTGAACGTGACCTACGCCGAGATAGATAACGTCTCCGTTCTGGTGGAAGTGGGGAGTGAGGAATCCGGCTTGAAACCGGAATTCTCGTACGGGACGCATTTCTTCCAGGACCTTGTCGAATCGGACATACTGTACGTTCCGGTTTACCCCGGCGATGAGAAATCCAGGTTCAACAGGGGGTTTTTCTACGGCGCGAGGAGCATATTCGCGGAGTTGCTGCCCGATTACGCCGAATTCGATAATTTAGTGCGTGTCATTAATGTGGCGGAAAGCGGCGGCGGATCGGCAAGGCTGTTAGCAGATCCCCAGACGCATAAAGCCATGTGCATATTGCAAGAAGCGTGACGATTAAGGAAGGTTAGAAAAAGGAGGCAAATAAAATGAACCTTCATAGACCGAATGCGAACGATGCAACCAGAACTGTGAACAGATCTAAGAGCGTGGTGCCGATGAGCGGACTGTGCAGCAGGTGTGTGGACAACTGCACGGGCAACTGCGAGGTATTCAAGGCCAGTTTCCGGGGAAGGGAACTGCTGTACCCGGGGCCTTTCGGCGATATCACCGCGGGCGGCGATAAGGACTATCCGGTGGATTACTCGCATCTCAATATTCAGGGATACGCGTGCGGCGCCAAGGGCCTCCCGGACGGGATCGTCGGCGATTCCGACTCGGCCATCTTCCCGGCGGTTAACACGGAGACGGAGTACGGCCGTGACAGCAAGGTCAAGATGACCGTGCCGGTATTCACCGGGGCGCTGGGCTCAACCGAGATCGCCCGCAAGAACTGGGAGCATTTCGCCGTCGGAGCGGCGTTGAGCGGCATCACCCTTGTCTGCGGCGAGAACGTGTGCGGGATCGATCCCGGGCTCGAACTCGATGCGAAAGGCAAGATCGTGTCGTCGCCGGAGATGGACCGCCGTGTCGACTGGTATCGCCGTTACAAATGGGGCTACGGCGAGCTGCTGGTGCAGATGAACGTCGAGGACACCAGGCTGGGAGTGGCCGAGTATGTCATAAAGAAACACGGCATCGATACCATCGAGCTCAAGTGGGGCCAGGGCGCCAAGTGCATCGGCGGCGAGATAAAGGTCAACAGCCTGGAGCGCGCGCGGGAGCTTCAGAAGCGCGGCTATATAGTAACACCGGATCCTTCGCACCCGATAACGAAAGCGGCGTATGAAGACGGTTCGCTTAAGGAATTCGAGAGGCACAGCCGCCTCGGTTTCCTCAACGAGGACAGCTTCCTCGCCGAGATAGAGAGGCTGAGGGACCTGGGTTTCAAGCGGATCACGCTTAAGACCGGCGCGTACGGCCTGCGTGAGCTGGCTATGGCCATCAGGTGGGGCGCGAACGCGAATATAGACCTTTTGACAATAGACGGCGCCTCGGGCGGCACCGGTATGAGTCCATGGCAGATGATGGTCGAGTGGGGCATGCCCAGCATTTACCTGCATTCCGCGGCACACGATTTCTGTAAACGCCTGGCCGATAAGGGCGTGCGCCCGCCGGATATAGCATTCGCCGGCGGCTTCAGCAACGAGAGCGGCGTGTTCAAGGCGCTGGCGCTCGGCGCTCCGTACTCAAAGGCCGTATGTATGGGTCGCGCGCTCATGATACCGGGCATGGTAGGCAAGAATATCGCCAAGTGGATAGGGGAGGGCAAGCTGCCGTCCACCGTGAGCCAGTTCGGCTCGACTCCCGAAGAGATATTCGTTTGCTACGAGGAAGTGAAGGATATGGTTGGGGCAGATGAGATGAGCAGCATACCGCTGGGCGCAGTGGGCGTCTACAGCTTCTCTCAAAAGATAAGGGTCGGCCTGCAACAGATAATGGCCGGGGCCAGGTGTTTCAACGTGCCGTCAATCAGCCGTTCCGATATCATGTCGCTCACCGAGGAATGCGCAAAGGTAACGGGGATACCGTACCTAATGGATGCTTATAAGGATGAGGCTCTGCAGATTCTTTATGGAGATGACGGATACGGCGTCGGTGCCGCGGTGAAGAGCGGCAATATCTTCGCCGGCGCATATCCCAGACTCAGATCGTATGAGTAGCAGTTAAAGTTGTCAAAGGTTCGATGAGAGTAAAAGTAAGGAAGCGCGGCGGTCGGCTGAACAATTACCGCCGCGCCGGATATACGAGATGATAACGATAGTAGATTACGGCGCGGGCAATATAAGGAGCGTTGCCAACAGCCTGACCGCCGTTGGTTATCAGGCGAAGGTAACGAGCAGTCCTGACGATATCGCGGCGGCTGACCTGTTGATATTGCCGGGGGTTGGGGCTGCCGGCGACACGATGAAGAGCCTGAAAAACCTGGGCATCGCCGATGCTTTGACCGGATACATTATGAGCGGCCGTCCGTTTCTCGGTATCTGTATCGGCTTTCAGATACTCTTCGATAGGACGGAGGAGAACGGCGGACACGATTGTCTGGGCATCGTTCGCGGCGAGGTGCGCCGGCTGAGAGGCGTTAGCAAGATACCGCACATGGGATGGAATCAAGTAGGGCAACGGTCGAACCATCCGGTATTTGAAGGTATTCCTGACGGAGCGTGCTTCTACTTCGTTCACAGCTACTATCCGGCGCCCGAGGATAAAAACATCGTAGCCGGCGAGACCGATTACGGCCTGAGCTTTTGCAGCGTCATCGCCAGCGGCAACATGGTGGCCACGCAGTTCCACCCGGAGAAAAGCGGCGACGTCGGCCTTCGTTTTCTTAAGAACTTTGTGGAGTTCGGTGTGAAGAAGCTCGATGGAGCGGGTGTCCGCTAGGGGTTCGCGTATGGATAAAAAGTCTTTTCTGCTGCTGGATGACGGAACGATCTACCATGGTAAATCGTTCGGCGGCGTCGAAACCACATACGGCGAGGTGGTTTTCAATACCAGCATGTACGGCTATCAGGAGATGCTGACCGATCCTTCGTACTCGGGGCAGATACTGGTACTCACTTACCCGCTCGTCGGCAATTACGGGATTAATAAGGTCGACGGCGAGTCGAAGCAGATACAGGTGAGGGGGCTGATCGTCCGCGAACACTGTACCGAGCCGAGCCATACCATGAGCGACATCAGTCTTCAGGATTATCTTGAGAGCAATGGCATACCGGCGATGAGCGAGATAGATACCAGGTCGCTGGTGCGCCGCCTTCGCTCCAAGGGCGTGATGATGGGCATCCTCAGCTCTGAGATGAGTCCGGAGGAAGCAAAAGAGGAGATCAAGCGTTTGCCGCGTTTCGGCGCGGTCAACTACGTTAGCCAGGTGACCGCCGGCGTTTCCTATGAGTGGGATGCTGACAGCTCGGAGTATTCGTATCAAATAGTACTGGTGGATTGCGGGTTGAAGTACAACATACCGAGGATATTGAGCGGCAAGGGATGCAGGTGCATCATAGTACCGTCAAGCGCGAGCGCCGATGACATACTGTCGCTGAGTCCGGACGGTATTCTCATTTCCCCGGGTCCCGGCGATCCCGCTGTTCTGAATGACATCGAGCGCACGGTCGGTTCGCTCCTTGGCAGGGTGCCTTTGTTCGGGATATGCCTGGGCCATCAACTCATCGCCAGGGCGCTGGGGGCTGACACGTTCAAACTCAAGTTCGGCCATCGCGGCGGGAATCATCCGGTGATGGACCTCCATACAAGGCGCGTCTTCATCACAGCGCAGAATCACGGTTACGCTGTGGATGCCGATACGCTTCCCGCGGGCCTCGAGGTGAATCATGTGAACCATCACGACGGTACCGTCGAAGGCCTCATGCATAGAGATCTGCCTATCATCTCTATTCAATATCACGCCGAAGGATCGCCCGGTCCCGAGGACAACTTATATATATTCGATCGCTACTTGGAGATGATCGATGATTTTAACGGCGGGAAGAAGCGGGTGGGGCGGAAGACGGACAGAGCCCCGGTGAACGCAAGAAAGAACTCGTAATCTGCACTTGTATTCAAGTCTTGTGCAGCGGTGATATAATTGGGCTGTTTATGTCTACAGCAGGGGGGAAGAGCTATGGTCACTAACGATAGTTCCGATACCGAAAGAAAGATAGTCACCATACTAAAGGTGCTCAGCGAGTCGTCTAAACCGGTCGGCTCTACCACCATAGCAAGGGAGCTTGAACGGTTCGGTATCTTCCTGAGCGAGAGAGCCGTCCGATATCATTTGAGAATCACTGACGAGAGGGGTTATACCCGTCCGGAAGGCCATGACGGCAGGACGATCACGCCGCTCGGGTTGGAAGAATACAAGCTGGCCCTGGCTCCCGATCAGGTCGGATCCATTCTGGAAAAGCTGGAGACGATGGCATTCCAGACGACCTTCGATCCGGAAAAACGCACGGGTTTACTGCCGATAAATACATCTATAATAGCGAAAAAGGATGCAAAAAAAGCCTTTAATGCCATGGAAGATGTCATCAATGCCAAAATATGTATCAGCGACCTGGTGGCGGTTGCCGGCGAAGGGGAGAAGCTGGGCTCGGTAGTGATACCGGAAGGCAAAATAGGAATAGCTACCCTCTGCAGCGTGACGATAAACGCCGTATTGCTGCGGGCCGGCGTGCCCACTGGCTTCAAATTCGGCGGCGTTCTGGAGATCCGAGACTCGAACCCGAGGCGTTTCACGGCCATTATCGAGTACCACGGCTCATCGCTTGATCCGTCCGAGCAGTATATCAGGGCTAAGATGACAAGCGTGGGCCATATGGTCGCAACCGGCACTGGCAAGGTGCTGGCGGTGTTCCGCACCATACCGGGCCCGGCGAGGTCCACGGTGGAGGAAAAGCTGGCCGTGCTGAATGAAGCCGGCATCAGGGGCATGTGCATATTGGGCGAGGTCAGCCAGCAGATATGCCAGATACCGGTGGGTCTTAACCAGGCGGGCATGATACTGTTCGGAGGGTTGAATCCTATAGCGGCTGCGGTGGAGGAGGGCGTGGAAATCGACAATATCGCCGAGAGCGGCCTGATCGAGTATGAAAGCCTGCGGCCGTTCTCCGAGGTCATATAGAAATCAGCATTCGAAACCCCCGATGTCCCCCTTATCAAGGGGGAAACAATAACCGAACTCCCTAAATCCCCCATACGTTGGTAATCAAGGAAGGGCTTGATTAATCAAGCCCCTACAGACACCCCTAAACCCCCGAGCCCGATTCATCGGGGTACCTCTCTATATCGTCATTCCGGCGAAAGACGGAATCCATAACGGGCGAGGCGACCTCGCCCCTACATTTTTAATCTGTCATTGCGAGTCCTTCCAGAATCAATGTTGCTTGGAAGGATTCCATACACTTAAATCATGTAAGGACGACGTGGCGATCTAGCTTGCTCGGCGTGTCCTTCCATGATCAACATTGTATGGAAAGATTCACCTTCAACAGCGTAAAAAAACAGGGGACACCCCTGTAACCCCGGCAGGAGAAAACTCTCCTGCACCTCTTTTTGCATCTGTCATGCTGAATGAAATGAAGCATCTCGTCACCCGGCGTGCTGAAGATACGAGATTCTTCAGTCGCTTTGCTCCTTCAGAATGACATCTGGATCATACGGTCAAGCCGTATGATGACATAGGGGGAGTTCGCATGCCCTTTTGTTTAAGCGGAAGCAACTTCCGCTTGTTTTTGCTGGCAAACCATCTTGACAAGTGAAAAAACTGCTGATATTATGTTATCGGTAAGCGGCAACCGCTTTCCGATATAGAGCGGATAAATGAGAATGGAGATGACGGTGCTGACCAAACGTATCATACCCTGCCTGGATATGACAGGCGGCCGCGTGGTGAAGGGCATAAGCTTTAACGATCTGCGCGACGCCGGCGATCCGGTAGAGATGGCCGCCATGTATTACGAGCAGGGCGCCGACGAGCTGGTGTTTCTGGATATCGGCGCCACGCCGGAGGGGCGGGAGACGATGGCGGATATCGTGAGGCGCGTGGCCGAGAAGGTATTCATACCGCTCACGGTGGGCGGCGGTTTGAGGAACACTGACGATATGCAGCGCATGTTGCGGGCGGGAGCGGACAAGGTGGCGATAAACACGGCTGCCGTCCAGTCGCCGGACCTGATAAGGGAAGGGGCCGGACGCTTCGGTTCGCAGTGCATCGTGGTAGCGATCGACGCGCGGCGCATGGAGGGGGAGGATTGCGATGCTTGGGAGGTGTGCACCTACGGCGGCAGGAAGCGGACGAACATCGATGCCGTGGAGTGGGCGCAGGATGCGGTCGATATGGGAGCCGGGGAGCTGCTGCTCACCAGCTGGGACGCCGACGGTCACCGCGCCGGCTATGACCTGGAGCTGACCCGCACTGTTAGCGAGGCAGTGCCGGTTCCGGTCATCGCCAGCGGAGGGGCCGGGAACCTGGAACACATGTATCAGGCCCTCGTCGCAGGCAAGGCTGATGCGGTGCTGGCCGCCAGCATATTTCATTACGGGGAACATACGATAAAAGAGGTTAAGGAGTATCTCGCCGGCAAAGGCATACCGGTAAGAATATAGTCACTTGAAGCGAGCAAGGCAGCGGACGGCAGTCATGTTTAGATTATTGATGATAGCGGAGAACAGGGAGCACGTTGAAGAGCTCAGCCTCGGCCTGGCCGAGGGGGGCTTCCTGTGCTCGATCGTTTCCGCCGAGGATATCAGCCTCAAGGATTCAGACGCGCTGTCCGCGGACCTCGCGGTCGTGGCCATAGACGGGGCGGCCCCCGGTTCCGAAGTACGGAAGCTGCCGAAGCGGCTCAAGGACGATACGCGACTTCCCGTGGTCACCCTGCTTTCAAGCAAAAGTATCGATGTGCTTGATTCAGCTGCGAACGTGGACGATTTTGTTATGGAGCCCTGGGATACGGCTGAATTGATAGTGCGGGTAAACCGGATACTGAATCGAAGGGTCGATGGTGATAGTAAAGACCTGATCGCATGCGGCGAGGTCGCCATCGACACGTCGAAGTGCGAGGTGGTCTTCCGGGGCCGGCTCGTAGAACTGACCTTCAGGGAGTACGAGCTGCTCAAGTTCCTGGTGAGCAACCGGGGCAGGGTCTTCAGCCGCGACGCCCTGCTGGACAAGGTGTGGGGCTACGACTTCTACGGCGGCGACAGGACGGTTGACGTGCACGTCAGGAGGCTGAGGAGCAAGCTGGATGAGTCCGACTGCATCGAGACGGTGCGCAATATCGGCTACCGGTTCAGGGAAAACGCTCATAGTTCTTAAAGCAGTCGATTTAAATAGCGGGTGAAGAGGCATAAAAATGAAGGCATTAGAAGAGTTCAAAAAGATAGCGGGCGGCATAAAAGTCCTCGGCAAGGAGGAGGAGAGGGAGCTATACAGCCATGACATAGGCGACGTGCCGCCGGTCATGACCAGGACGCTCTTCAGCACGCTGCCCGATTTCGTGGTGCAACCGAAAAGCGTCGATGAAATAAGGAAGGTCGTAGCCTTCGCCGGCGAGCATAAGATGCCCGTGGTGACGCGGGGCGCGGCCTCGTGGGGCTTCGGCGGCGTGATACCGACCAGGGCCGGCATCGTCATCGACCTGTCGCCCTTCCGCAACATACTGGCCATCGACGCCGCTGATAAGACCGTTACCGTGGAGGCCGGCGCGCGCTGGAGCGATATCGACATCCTGGCCAAGAAAAAGGGCCTGTGCCTGATGACATACCCGTCAAGCAAATTTTCCACGGTTGGCGGCTGGATATCCACCGGCGGCTACGGCATAAACAGCTTCAGGTACGGCCACCTGTCGAAGCAGATCGTGTCTATTACGGTCGTCACCGGTGGCGGCGAGGTCAGGAAGCTGTCGCCGTCGGATCACGATTTCAGCTATTTCATCTCCACCGAGGGCGAGCTCGGCATCATCGTCGAAGTTACGCTCAAGCTGCGGGATCTGCCGAAGGGTTCATACCCCCGCCTCCTGTATTTCCCGGGCGATGCGGAGGCTTTCGACTTCATCGCACGGCTGACGGCGGACATGGAGGCAGCGCATCTCGTTCCCAACGTCATCCGGTACCTCGACGAGAACCACCTGGGCGATACCAACGAGATCATGCGCTCAGGCATATTCAAGAAGAGCGCCGGCGTACTACTGGAGTTCGGCAGCGTCGAGGACGAAAGACGCTTCACGCAATACATGTCCCGGAACGGCGCAATTGAAGAGGCGCCGCGCTATGTGGCGAGCTACCTCTGGAATGAGCGATTGTTCGGCATGAAGACCAAGCGCCTGGGGCCGACCATACTGGCCAGCGAGGTTATAATCCCCATCGCGTCGGCCGCGGCTTTCATCAAGAGGGCCAAGAAGATAGGCGGCCATTTCGGCGTGGAGATATGCATAGACTCCTATATCATCGACGCCCGGAAGGTGCTGGTCATGGCTACCTTCCTGTGCGACTCCCGGAAGAAGAAATACTATATCAACCTGCCGCTGGTATCCATACTCACCAGCGTCGCGGTCTCGCTGGGCGCGGAGCCCTACGGGCTGGGCCTGTGGAACGCGGCCTTCATCAAGCACCTTTACATCGGCGACAAACTGGACGAGCTGAAGGCCTTCAAAGCCAAGGCGGACCCGAACAATATCCTGAACCCGGGCAAGTTCTTCGGGGTCGGCGCAAGGGGTGTATCGTCGCTTGTCTTCCGCCCCGCCGTCTACGGCCCCGCCATGCGGCTGCTGGTGCTCACGGCGCCCGTGATCGGCAAGGCCGCCACCACGTTCCTGGGGAAGGACAGGAAGATAGACAGCCTGGACTACGAACTCAGCATGCACGCCTGCGCCAAGTGCGGCAACTGCATGGCGGTGTGCCCGGCCTATCTGGTCACCGGCAACGAGGGGATGACGGCCAAGGGCAAGATCGCCCTGGCGAAGAAGCTCCTGGACGGGAAAGAAGTGACGCCGGAGGAGGCGGCCAACGCCTTCATGTGCATGCACTGCCGCGCCTGCGAGGAGGTCTGCCAGACCAACCTTGAGCTGATGATGCTCTGGGACGCGCTGGAGGGCCGGCTTGAAGCCAGATTCGGCCGTCCGGAGGCCGAGATAGCGGAGTTCCTGAAACATGTGGACGAGAGCAAGGAGTACTGGGAGAGGGTGGAGAACGGTACGGCCGCCCTCCGCGTATAAATATATTTAAAGAGACGGGTAAAGACTATGCCGAAGAAATATCATATACATCCGAAAGTTGCGCCGCTCGGTTTCGACTACGTGAGCAAGTTCAAGATCGTGCGCGGGGAGAACTGCATCAACTGCGGCAAGTGCACCAAGGTCTGCATCTATGAGGCGCACAAGCGCCGCGTGGACGATCGCCGCAGGATGGCGGAGCCCAACACCGTGGTCTGCCGCAACTGCTTCCGCTGTATCCAGGAGTGCCCGCGCGGGGCCCTGGAGAAATCCCTGGACAAGGATTTCGCGGCCGTCGGCGGCGCGTACTGGAAGCCAGATATGCTGCTGAGCCTGTGGAAGCAGGCCGAGGACGGGAAGGTGCCCGTCTCCGGCGCCGGCTACCGCGGTCCGTTCAGCGGAGCCGGCTTCGACAGCATGTGGACCGACATGTCCGAGATCGTGCGGCCGACGCGTGACGGCATCCACGGCCGGGAATATATCAACACATCCGTCGATATGGGACGCAGGCTGAACCACCTGAAGTTCGGCGCCGACGGGCGGTTGCTGTCGGCCGTGCCCGATACCGTCGATATCCCGATCCCGATACTGTTCGAACTGCCGTCGGAGAAGCCGGGCGCGAACGTCGTTGAGGCGCTTGTGAAGGCGGCCGCGGAGATCATGACGTTCATCGTCATCCCTGCGGCCGATATCACGCCGGAGATCGGGAAGTACGGCGGCAATATCATACCCCTGCTTGCGTCCGCTGAGGTCGATAAATACGGGGCCCTGCTGAGTAAGGCGCGCCTGGTATCCATCGAGTACGGCGACGAGGTGTCGAAGGATTACCGCGGGCTGAGGGAAAGGATCGCAAAGCTGAGCAAAGCCACCGTCATCATACGCGTCCCGGCCGTCGCGGGCGTGGAGGACATCGCGGCCAAACTGGCCCGGGACGGCGCGGAGATCGTGCACATAGCGGCCGACTACCGCGGGCGGGGGCGCAACGGGTCGGCGGGGGCGCAGGGGCGCCTGCTCAAGGATATCATCAGGGCCGTGCACCTGAGGCTGGTGGAGGAGCGCATCCGCGACGAGGTGGTCGTCATCGCATCGGGCGGCATCGCCATGGCCGAGTACGTGGTCAAGGCCATGCTCTGCGGCGCGGACCTGACGGCTATAGATATGCCGCTCATGATCGCGCTGGGCGCCCGGTTATACGAGGAGCCGGAGATGCGGCTGATTCTCCCGGAGGGCCTCGGCAGGATACCGGTCGCGAAATTAACGCAGCGCATGGTGAACCTGATGGGCGCCTGGCACTCCCAGATACTGGAGATGATGGGCGCCATGGGCATCCGCGAGGCGCGCCGGCTGCGCGGGGAGAGCGGCCGGGCCATATTCTTCGAGGAGATAGACAGGGACACCTTTGGCGTTATATTTAAGAAAAAGAAAGCGGCAAGCGTATGAAACCATCGACCGTACAAATCAAAAATACACCTTCCAGGTTCAAGCACCAGGTGCCGAAATACAAGGTCACCCGGTCCGACGCCTGCATCAACTGCGGCACGTGCGTAGCCACGTGCCCCTACGGCGTGCATGAGAGGGTCGAGGGGCACAACCGGGCCAAACCGCCCATCGACTATAAATGCATCGGCTTCGAGTGCCGCAACAGCGATTTCTGCTGCATCGACAAGTGCCCGCGCCAGGCGCTGAGTCTGTCGCTGAACCCGATGTACGCCACGCTGGGCGACTACCGCTGGACCGCGGATATGATCACCGGCACCTGGATCATGGCCGAGACCGGCTATCCGCCGCAGCGCAAGGACCTGGAGTATAACACCGGCAACTCCGGCGGCGGCTTCGACAAGCTGAGGCTCAAGTTCGTGGCCCATCCGCCCCGCGTCGATAAGTCCGAAATTTCGACCGAGATACCGCTGAACCGCAGGAACGACGGGCGGGCCGACATCGTCATCTCGACCCCCGTCTACGGCGGCGGCATGTCCTTCGGCTCGGTGAGCCTGCCCACCATGGTCTCCAAGGCGCACAACGCGGCCATATGGAACACCTTCAGCTGCACCGGCGAGGGCGGCTACCCGGAGATGCTGATACCGTACGACGATCACATGATAACGCAGGTCGCTACGGGTTTATTCGGCGTGCGCGAGGAGACCGTGCAGCGCGTCAAGATAATCGAGTTCAAATACGCGCAGGGGGCCAAGCCGGGCCTGGGCGGGCACCTGCTGGGCGAGAAGGTCACGGAGAGCGTGGCCCGCATGCGCGAGGCCGTCAAGGGAACTTCTCTGTTCTCGCCGTTCCCGTTCCACTCGGTGTACTCCATCGAGGATCACAAGAAGCACATAGACTGGGTCAAGGAGATGAACCCCAAGGCCCTGGTATCGGTCAAGGTCTCGACCCCCAGCGACGTGGACATGGTGGCGGTGGGCTCGTACTACGCCGGGGCCCATATCATTCATATCGACGGCGGCTACGGCGGCACCGGGGCCGCGCCCGATATCGCCAAGAAGCACATCGCCATGCCCATCGAGTACGCCATCACCAAGGTGCACAGCTTCCTCAAGGAGGAGGGCGTGCGCGAGCACATGACGCTCATGGCGTCGGGCGGCATACGCACGGCCCACGATGTAGCCAAGGCCATCTGCCTGGGCGCGGACGGGTGCATCATCGGCACGGCGGAGCTGGTGGCGCTGGAGTGCGTGCGCTGCGGCAACTGCGAGTCGGGTCGCGGCTGCGCCCGCGGCATCGCCTCCACGGACTCCGAGCTGTCCGACCTCTTCGGCGAGGAGTGGGCCACGCAGCGCCTGACCAACCTGTACCACGCCTGGAACGTGCAGCTGGTGGATATCCTGCAGAGGTTCGGCATGAGGAGCATCAGGGAGCTGGTGGGGCGCACGGACCTGCTGGAGCACATAGATTACAGTAACTGAGCGGAGTTGGCTGATATGGATAACGTTGAAAAAATACTATCGTCAAGAACCGAGCTGTTTCGGGACATGTCGAACCTCGACCCGAACCCGGAGGAGGAGGGCGGCTGCGGCGTAACCGGCTTCATCTGCTCCATCCCCGTGACGGGCAAGAACATCTTCGCGCCGTCGGTGCAGATGCACAACCGCGGCAACGGCAAGGGCGGCGGCGTCGGCGCGGTGGGCTTCGTACCCGAGGCGCTGGGCGTGTCGCGGCAGGTGCTGGACGACGACTACATGCTGCACATCGCGCTGCTGGATACAAGCGTGAAGGACGAGATCGAGGAAAATTTCATCGCGCCGCACTTCAGGATCGATAAATTCGAGAAGCTGGCCACGCTGGACGACTATCGCAAGCTCGGTTTGGAGGTAAAGCCCCCGGACGTGATGCGCTATTTCGTGCGCGTCAGGGAAGACGTCCTCGATAGATTCATCGCGGATAACAGATTCGAGTCGCTGGCGCGCCGCGACGCCGAGGACGAGTTCGTCTACCGCAACAGCTTCAATATCAATAAAAAATATTACGCCTCGCTGGGCGAGAAGAAGGCCTTCGTCATGTCCCACGGGCGCAACATGATGATACTCAAGATCGTGGGCTACGCGGAGAACGTCGTACGTTATTACAAGCTCGACGATTTCAAGGCCCACGTCTGGCTGGCGCACCAGCGCTATCCCACCCGCGGCCGCGTCTGGCACCCCGGCGGCTGCCACCCCTTCAGCGCCTTGAACGAGGCTCTGGTGCACAACGGCGACTTCGCCAACTACCAGTCGGTCCTCGAATACCTTAAACAGCGCAGCTACCACCCGCTGTTCCTCACCGATACCGAGGAGGCGGCGCTGCTGTGGGACCTGTGGAGCAGGGTCTATAAATATCCGTTGGAATATCTCATCGAGGCCATGGCGCCGACATCGGAGATGGACTTCGACATGCTGCCGGCCGGGAAGCAGGAGCTGTATCGCGCCATCCAGAAGCACCATGTGTTCTCGTCTCCGGACGGCCCGTGGTTCTTCATCATCGCCAGGAACGACGCGGGCAATAGCCAGTTCCAGCTCATCGGCATCACCGATACCGCCATGTTGCGGCCGCAGGTCTTCGCGCTGCAGGAGGGCGATGTGCAGATCGGGCTCATCTGCTCGGAGAAGCAGGCCATAGACGCCACGCTCATCTCGCTGGAACAGGAGGACCCGCGCTTCCGGCCCGTCGCGGACAAATACTGGAACGCCCGCGGCGGCAGCTACACCGACGGCGGCGCCTT
The DNA here is from genome assembly GCA_041649635.1 of Dehalococcoidia bacterium. Classification (NCBI taxonomy): domain Bacteria; kingdom Bacillati; phylum Chloroflexota; class Dehalococcoidia; species Dehalococcoidia bacterium. The sequence continues at coordinate 24,540 of JBAZMV010000006.1, read as the reverse complement.
CATCTTCAGCCTTAAGGATGACGGCTCGGGCGGCAAAAGACTCGTATGCGCCGACAAGTTCGGCAAGGTCATCGAGACCACCCGGGACAAGGCCATATGCGATACCTCGAAGGCGCTGAAAAGCACCGCCGAGAGCAGGGCCATGGAGGAGAAGCTGCGCACTATGCTGGCGCAATCGGACGCGGCGCCGGGCGTCTTCGCCTGCGTGCGCGATAATATGGTGAGGCTGGACGCCGACGGCTTCAGGTATATCATCGGAGCCATCAAGAACCAGGCGCTGAAGAACGATGTCTGCAAGACCGCGGCCGTAGAGGCGCTCACGCTCCTCAACGACCGCAGATATAACACGGGTGTGATAAAGCGCGGCTCGCTGCAGCACGTGCTCAAGCTGGCGCTGGACGAGCTCTTCGCGGCCACGCCCGCTATCACGGCCAGGTCGGCTTCGCGCTTCGTCAGGATCGATTTCGCGACCCGCGGCGGGCTGCGCGCGCCTGAGAAGAACGAGCAGGTTCTCGTCATCGACGCGAATAATTTCGAGCCGGAGGGCGACAACTGCGACGCCGTGCTCATGGTGAAAGCCTTCAAGCTGGGCTGGAAGCGCTTCATCGTCTATAACTACCGCGGCCAGCGCTTCACCGGCTGCGGCTTCGGCCCGGCGACTACGGGCGTGCGCATAGACGTCTACGGTTCATCGGGCGACTACCTGTCGTCGGGCATAGACGGCATGGAGATATACGTGCACGGCAACGCGCAGGACCAGCTGTGCCAGATCATGAAGGAGGGCAAGCTGGTGGTCTTCGGCGACGTGGGGCAGACCTTCATGTACGGCGCCAAGGGCGGCGCGGCCTATGTCATGGGCAACGCCGCGGGCCGTCCGCTGATCAACGCCGTGGGCCGTCCGCGCGTGGTCATCAACGGCACCGCCCTCGATTACCTGGCCGAGTCCTTCATGGCCGGCGATCCGCACAACGGCGGCGGCTTCGTCATATTGAACGGCATCGGCTTCGACGACGGGGATGGTTCGATCAAGGAGTACGAATCGCCTTATCCGGGCTCGAACATATTCTCTTTAGCCTCCGGCGGCGCCATCTACGTGCGCGACCCGCGAAGGAAACTTGTCGACGAGCAATTGAACGGCGGCGAGTTCGCCAGAGTGACGGACGCCGACTGGAAGCTGATACTGCCTTATCTGGAAGAGAACGAGAGGCTCTTCGGCATCAGCATCGACAGACTATTGACCGTCGACGGTAACAAACTGTCGCCGAAGGAGGTCTACCGGAAGATCAGGCCCAAAGGTTTCAAGTCCTCCGTGCCGGATGACGACGGCTTGAGCGAGACGGTGAAGACAGAGGCCGCCGCGTGCAGATAGGCGCGGGACGGTATCGGCTGTAGATTTGGAAAGGGTTTATTAATAGTGTGCGGCATAGCCGGATGTTTTGGCATAATAGACACTGAGACAGTTGAAAGGATGCTGGACGCGCTGCCCCACCGCGGCCCGGACGACCGCGGCATCCACACCCACCGGGATATGGTGCTGGGCCACACGCGCCTGTCCATCGTCGACGTGATAAAGGGGCATCAGCCCATCCTGGCCGACGGCGGTCGCTGCGGCGTCATCTGCAACGGCGAGATATACAACTTCCGCGAGCTCAGGAGAAGCCTGTCCGACAGGCACGTTTTTACTACGGATTCGGACTCGGAGGTCATCCTGCACCTCTACCGGGAGAAGGGCCCGCAATGCGTGAAGGATCTCGACGGCATGTTCGCCTTCGCCATATTTGACGGCGACGATTACATGCTGGCGCGCGATCCCGTCGGCATCAAGCCGCTGTACTACGGCTACGTCGATGGGAAAATGTATTTCACCTCCGAGCTGGGGGCCATGAGCCTGGCAGGCGTCTCCGAGGTGCACGAGTTCCCGGCGGGCTATTATTACACACCATCGGAGGGCTTCGTTTCATACTACCGCATCCCGCCGGTCGAAGATCACCCGCTCACCGGTGTCGATGAGGCCTGCGAGACCATCCGGAATACGTTCATCGGCGCGGTGAAGAAGCGCCTCCTTGCGGACAGGGAGATCCACGTCGGATCGTTCTGCTCCGGCGGGCTGGACTCCAGCCTGGTCGCGGCCATCGCCGCCGACGAGATACCCAACCTGCATACCTTCGTCGTCGGCATGAGGAACGCCTGCGGCGAGGAGAGCGACGACCTCGTGGCATCGCGCATCGCCGCACAACATATCGGCTCCACCCACCACGAGCTTATCTTTACGGAGGACGAATACTACGAGGCGCTGCCGATCGTCATTAATAAGCTGGAGAGCTACGACCCGTCCCTCGTCCGCTGCGCCGTGCCGTGTTATTTCACCTGCAAGCTGGCGGCGGATTACGTTACCGTCGTTTTGACGGGCGAGGGCGCCGACGAGATATTCAACGGCTACCATTACATGAAGAACCTGCCCGCGGACAGGGCCAACGCGGAGGGGCGGCGCTGCATCGCCAATCTGCACAACATCAATCTCCAGCGCGCCGACCGCATGGGCATGCTCTTCAGCCTGGAGCTTCGCGTGCCGTTCCTGGATACGGCCATGATAGACCTGGCCATGAAAATTCCGGCCGAGCTGAAGATCAAAGAGACGGGACGGGACGGCGACAAGATAGAGAAGTGGATATTGCGCAAGGCGTTCGAAGGTACCGGTTATCTGCCGGACGACATACTCTGGCGCTACAAGGTACAGTACACCCAGGGCGCCGGCTGCGAGGACCTCGGCGAGAAGCTGGCAAACGCCGAGATGAGCGACGGCGAGTACGAACGTATCCGGGCCGAAACCCCCCAGGCCGTCATCAACAGCAAAGAGGCGGCCTACTATTTCAAGATATTCCGCCGCTATCACCCGCAGGACTCGGTGCTCGGCTCCATCGGTATCTGGACCGGATTCGATTTCGCCGAGGAGAGGGAGAAGGTCAGCGGCACCGCCGATGGCGATAAGAGGCGCATGTATGGTAATCATTAATAGGTGTGGGATACAATTTGACAAGAGAAGCATGAAATGAACGAAAGTTCTGTCTATAACGTTGCGGTCTCGGTCAAGGCGGGGCTTCCCGACCCGCGGGGGGCGGCGCTGCAGAAGGATGCGCGGGACCTCGGCATCCGGGTGTTGAAGTCAGCGCGCGTCTCGGATATATACATCATCGCAGGCGCCTTAACGCCGGACGACGTAGAAAGGATATGCAGGGAGCTGCTGGCCGATCCGCTTGTCCAGGACTACTCCATAGGCTTGCTGATAGAGAATGCGCGAAAAAAAATCCATATCATTGAGGTCGCTTACAATCCGGGCGTACTGGATCCCGTCGAGGACAGCATCAGAAAGGGCATCCGCGACCTCGGGATAGGGGGCGTGGAATCGGTTAAGACGGCCAAACGGTATCATCTCGGCGGACAGCTGAGCGCAAGCACCCTCAAGACGATAGCCGATAAGCTTCTGGTGAATCCCGTAATACAACATATCGTCGCCGGGGGAGAGGCAACGACGCTGCCGTCCGCCGCGTACTCGTTCGCGCTCAACGTCGTCGACCTGCTGGCCATGGATGACGAAGGCCTCATCGCGCTGAGCAGGAACCGCCTCTGGCTCAACCTGGACGAGATGAAGGTCATCAGGGATCATTTCAAAAAGATCGGCCGCAACCCCACCGACGTCGAGCTTGAGACCATAGCGCAGACATGGTCCGAGCACTGCGGCCACAAGACGTTCAAAGGGAAGATAACGCTGGACGGCGTCGTCATCGACAACCTGCTCAAGAGCACGATAATGAAGGCCACGCGGGAGCTGAATAAGCCCTGGTGCCTCTCCGTATTTAAAGACAACGCCGGCGTCATCGAGTTCGACGAGGATAACGCCGTCTGCTTTAAGGTCGAAACGCATAACCACCCCTCGGCCGTGGAGCCCTACGGCGGCGCGGCCACGGGTCTGGGCGGGGTCATACGCGACGTGCTGGGCACGGGGCTGGGGGCCAAGCCGGTATGCAACACGGACGTGTTCTGCTTCGGGCCGCCGGACCTGCCTTACGATCGTACGCCGCAGGGCGTGCTGCACCCGCGCCGCATATTCAAGGGCGTGCGCGCGGGCGTGGCGGACTACGGCAACAGGATGGGCATCCCGACCCTCAACGGGGCCGTCTGCTTCGACGACAGGTACACCGCCAACCCGCTGGTCTTCTGCGGCACGGTGGGCGTTATGCCGAAACATATGGCTCAGCAGGGGAGACAGAGCGCGGGCGACCTGGTGGTCGTGGCCGGCGGTCTGACCGGGCGCGACGGCATACACGGCGTGACCTTCGCCTCGGGAGAGCTGACCGCGGAATCGGAGACGGTGTCCTCGGTCTCGGTGCAGATAGGAAATCCCATAGTCGAAAAGAAACTCCTGGACGTGCTGCTCAAGGCGCGCGACAGGGGGTTGTACAGCCGCATCACCGACTGCGGCGGCGGCGGCCTGTCCTCGGCCGTGGGCGAGATGGGGGAGGAGACGGGCGTGCGCGTCGACCTGGAGAAGGTGCCGCTGAAGTACGCCGGACTGTCCTACGATGAGATATGGATATCGGAATCACAGGAGCGCATGGCGCTGGCCGTTCCGCCGGACAATGCGGCCGAGCTGCTCGATATGTTCGCGGCGGAGGGCGTTGCCGCGGCAATAATCGGCGAGTTCACGGATGATAAAAGGCTGCGTCTGTTCTACGACGGGAAGAAGGTCTGCGACCTGGACATGGAGTTCCTGCACCGCGGCCTGCCGCAGCTGGAGCGCCGGGCGCGCTGGACGCCGCCCCGCTTCGAGGAGCCCGACCTCCCCGAGCACGTCGATCTGAAAGACGATCTATTTAAGATACTGGGCTCGTGGAACGTGTGCAGCAAGGAGTGGGTCATACGCCAGTACGACCACGAGGTGCAGGGCGGCAGCGTGCTGAAACCCCTCGTGGGCGCGGAGAGCGACGGCCCCGGCGACGCGGCCATCATCAGGCCCGTGCCCGGCTCGGACAGGGGGATCATCATATCTAACGGCATCAACCCGAAGTACGGCGACATCGACCCGTACCGCATGGCGGCCTCGGCAATAGACGAGGCGCTGCGCCAGGTGATAGCCGTCGGCGGCAGCCTGGAGCGGGTGGCCTTGATCGACAACTTCTGCTGGGGCAATCCGGAGAAGCCGGACCGCATGGCCGGGCTGGCGCTCGCGGCGCGGGCCTGCCACGATATGTCGCTGGCCTACGGAACGCCGTTCATCTCCGGCAAGGACAGCCTGTACAACGAGTACGAGAACGGTGACGGGAGCATCTGCATACCGCCGACGCTGCTCGTTTCCGCGCTGGGCGTGATGGAGGATGTCAACCGCGCCGTCACCATGGACTGCAAGAAGGCGGGAGACCTGATATACGTCATCGGCCTTACTTTCAGCGAGATGGGCGGCTCGCACTATTTCGATGTACACGGATTCAAAGGCAACGTCTCTCCCGGTGTCGACCCGGCGAGGGGCAAGGCCGTCATGGATGCTTTAAGCGCGGCGATATCTAAGGGACTGGTGAGGGCTTGCCACGATTGCAGCGAGGGCGGCATCGGCGTCGCCGCCGCCGAGATGGCCTTCGCCGGCGGCCTGGGCATGAAGCTCGATACGAATAAAGTTCCCCTGGGGGAAGATATCGAACGAGACGATTTCATACTCTTCTCCGAATCGAACAGCCGCTTCATCGCCGAGGTGTCGCCGGAGGACGCGATGGGGTTCGAGCGCGTCATGAAGGGCATCGACCACGCCGCTATAGGCAGGGTTACGGAAGGCGATATCTTCGAGGTCGGCGGACGGGACGGCGCGCTGCTGCTCTCGGCATCGATAAAGGAGCTTAAGGAGGCCTGGCAGCGGCCTCTGCGCTGGTAGGATACTATGTCAAAGGTCAGGACGCTTATACTGCGCGCGCCGGGCACCAACTGCGACCCGGAGACGAAGTACGCCTTCGAGCAGGCGGGCTCATCCGTTGATCTGGCGCACGTGAACGAGCTGCTGCGAAAAAAGAGACCGCTTTCGGATTATCATATCATGGTCATCCCGGGCGGCTTTACCTACGGCGACGATATCGCCAGCGGCAGGATACTGGCCAACGAGCTGCGCGCCGGGCTCACGGACGCTATGCGGGAGTTCACGGCGCAGGGCGGGCTGATACTGGGCATCTGCAACGGCTTCCAGGTTCTGGTCAAGTCCGGCATCCTGCCCGGCGATGCTACACCCGTAACACTGACCCACAACGATTCGGGCCGGTTCGAATGCCGCTGGGTGCATCTCAAGGCGGATCCCTCCAGCCCGTGCGTGTTCACCAGAGGCATCGATATGATGTACCTGCCCGTGGCCCACGGCGAAGGCAAATTCGTCGCCGACGCGGATAAAGTAAGAACCGCCCTGAGCTACTGCGACGGCGCGGGCGATACGTCCGCAGGCTACCCCCACAACCCCAACGGCTCCGCGGCGAACATAGCGGGCATCTGCGACGCGACCGGCCGCGTCTTTGGCCTCATGCCGCACCCGGAGCGCTTCATCCGCCGCACGCAGCACCCCCGATGGACGAGGGAACGAAGCGATAAGCCCGGAGACGGGATGGGGATTTTTGAGAATGCGGTGGGGTGGGCTAGGAGGGGATATAGTCCCACAGGGAAGTCTACCGGATGACGACGGGCTGATCGAGACGGTGCCGCTTGCGGCTGCGGCGAAAAAGTAATCTGATACTAGCTGAATGTTAAAGGGCGGGGTCAACCTCGCCCTTTTTGTTGAAGCTGAAGAGCTATATTATTCCACTAAAGTTTTTTTACTTGGCTTTGCATACACATCTGCAGCCCTGTTTAACTGTAAATATACCTATATTGTGTGAAAAGGTGTGTGATCTATCAAGGAAATATGCCAAATCGAATGAAATAGAGGTCAATTATGTTGATTGTATAGTAAGCTACGCCTTGCTACCCGATGTAGCCCTTGTTTTGGCGGTCTGCCGTAACAATAAGGGCAACCAGAGCCCCTGTTTCTATGAGTAATCATAGCTTGCCATTCATGGCCTTTATTGCATATCCACCACACTTTTCTCCCGCTATGTATTGTCACCTTTTCAGGTGTGATGTCACCGTTCTTTGTTGGATGCCATTCCTTAGCAAGTTCGGGGTTAAGAGTAGCAAGGCAGTTGTCTTTGCACGCAGCCTTTCCAGAACAGTAAGGGCAACCAGAGCCCTTATTCCTCTGATCGATCACAGCTTGCCATTCATGGCCTTTATTGCATATCCACCATACTTTTCTCCCGCTATGTATTGTCACTTTTTCAGGTGTGATGTCACCGTTCTTTGTTGGATGCCATTCTTGGGCAAGAGAGGGATTCAGAGTGGCCAAGTAGTTGTTTTTATTTGCAACTCTTATTGCACAATATGGGCAACCACTACCTCTGCTCCTGACCGCTGTCTGAGTCTGCCATTCATGACCTTTCTCGCATATCCACCAGACCTTGCTATTATTCATAATAGTCACATTATACGGTGTCAAGCTACCGTTTTTTGTCGGATGCCATTCTTTAGCAAGGTCTGGGTTCAAAGTTGCTAGGCAATTGTCAACGCATACTGCTTGTCCGATGCAAAATGGGCAACCATGGCCGGATGCCCTATTAGCAACCGGAGCCTGCCATTCATGGCCTTTGCTGCATAGCCACCATACCTTCTTATGACTCTTCGTAGTGACGTCTTGCGGTGTCAGGCTGCCATTCTTTTTTGGGTGCCACTCTCTAGAGATGTTAGGGATGAGCTCTAATAGACTAAGACCGGGGAGAGGTGAAGGCAACATATCCCAAAGCCTTCGATATTCCGAATCATTGATAAAAGTCTGTCTCTGAAGATATTCAGTAACGGCCTTTTTCCTATCCTCATTCAGGTTACACTGCTCAGTCAGCAATCTAAGTATTTTCTTAATCACAGTTAAGTGATGCTCTTTTAAAGTATGAAATATGTCGGTACAATCTATTCTTTTTAAGCCTACCCCTCTGACATTAATCAGAGTAATACCACTGTTTCTAATTGCAGCCGCCTTTTCCCTATCTTGCAGATATTTATTACGATGCCAATATGAACCATCGACTTCGATGCCGGTTTGTATCTCATCAATGTATATAGCACATTCTTTACCTAAGGTTTTTTTCTTCTCTTTAGATGTCGTAGATGGGAATAGATATTTTAATTCGCAGTATATTCTTAGTTCCATTTCTGAGATTTGTGAATAGCAGAACGGGCAACCAGAGCCATTTTCCCTGTTGTATATTACAGCCTGCCATTCATGGCCTTTCTTGCATATCCACCAGACTTTCTTGTTAGCTCTAGCAGTAACCATATCAGGCGTCAGGTCGCCATTTTTTAACGGATGCCACTCCTTTGCTAGCTTGGGATTAATAGTAGCCAGACTATTGTCCTTGCATACAGCTTGTCCAGCGCAATATGGGCATCCGTGATCCTTGCTCCTGGTATTTGCTGTAGCTTGCCATTCATGGCCTTTCTTGCATATCCACCACACTTTTCTCCCGCTATGTATTGTCACCTTTTCAGGTGTGATGTCACCGTTCTTTGTTGGATGCCATTCCTTAGCAAGTTCGGGGTTAAGAGTAGCAAGGCAGTTGTCTTTGCACGCAGCCTTTCCAGAACAGTAAGGGCAACCACTGCCAGCTGTCCTATCAACAACCGGAGCCTGCCACTCGTGACCTTTCTTACATATCCACCATGCTTTTCTATTACTTCCTGTGGTTACCATATTAGGCGTCAGATCACCATTTTTTATCGGGTGCCACTCTTCAGCAAGACTTGGGTTGATAGTTGATAAACAATTGTCCTTACATGCGAATTTACCGGAACAATATGGGCACCCAGAACCTAATGAAGTTCGCGAGTAGACCACAGCTTGCCATTCATGGCCTTTGCTGCAAATCCACCAAACCTTTTTATTGGAACGCGACGATACATCGCTCGCTTTCAAATTACCATTCTTATTGGGATGCCACTGCTTAGCGAGTTTAGGATTAGCTTTATCCATGGTGATCCTAATCATGGTCTGATTCTAGCATAAAGCGAGTATAAGCGTGCAAATTGATTTTTTCGGAGCATAGAGGCAATTTTTCAATAACATTTTCCGCCTTCTCCGTCCTTACCGCCTCGCGCGTAATACTCCCATAACAATCAGGTGTGTAATATATCCTTTGATAGGATTGAGAGGGAGTGAACAAGGCTCTGCCTGTTTTCTTAACCTGAACCCGTATAAAAAGAGCCGTCTTATATGCAGCCTTGGACGGCTCCGTGTCCTTCCGCATTTATCCCTGCCGCTTCGGCCATTTTCACCACCAGCCGGATAACGGCAACCATGAGCGCCACAGCAGCTCCCGTCATCGGGTTTAAAGGCGCGGACGGATAGCCAACAATGCCGTCCACAAACATGGCGAGCTCGCCTATGCCGAACACCGTCCCCGCGATGATATTCATGGGGCGGTTATTTTTTCTGCCCAGCAGCAGCGTGAGTAAGGCAAAGACCATCAGCATCGCCAGCACGGCAGCAAGTTCCGTATTGCTGAGCACGGAGACCTCGGTGGCGTTTAACACGCCCTTGTTTCTTTCAATCAAATAGAATTCAGCACTATAAACTATTGTACATAACTGTTGTGCATAAATATAGGTATATAAAAGACTTGACTTTGGAAATTCTTATCTTCTAGGTTTAGTATGGTTCGAATTCAGAGTGATATGTATGCAATTGATGCATAGTATAGGATGGTGTATAATCGGGTATGCTCATATAGCTAGTTGGGTTATAAGCTATCAGCGCCTGAAGCTACAATGCTTGTGACATCAACTCTATGAGTAGAACTATTTCTGGGCTCAGGTTACATGCTCACTGTTAGTAATACCGTGAGCGTTCCCGTATTATAGTCTCTGATAACATGTAACAATTGTAAGAGCCAGCAAGGCGAGATAGCATGACAGTGAAATATGGAAACTACGTTGGTTGGACAGCTTTTTTGGATGTATTCGGTTTCAAAGGCCTAGAAATTGAGAAAGGACTCCCTCAACTAAACGAAATATTAAATCATAGCCATAGTGAGGCACAGAAGCATCTTACTGAACGGGAGACTATACCAAGAGTCTACCTTAGACTTCAAGACAGTCTACTGCTTCTTTATCCATGTAATCCACAAGATGAGGATAGCCGAGTAGATGTTATGCAGCAGTGCATAGGTGAGATTAGAGAAGTCATGGCTATCTTCTCTGACTGTGAAGTTCCATTACGAGGTGGTATTGCATATGGTAAAGTTATTTACAATGAGAACTCCATAACGGGCAAGCCACAGGAAAGAGCATTATTGTATGAAAGTGTAGCACCAGCTCCTTTAGTTCTAATGGGAGCACGGGAGTGTATGCCTGATCCAGAAAAACAAACCCATGATTGCGTGAAGGAATATTTGTCTCCTGCGTTTCCCCGATTCCAAGAAATTAAGTTAAAGAAGAAAAATACTGTTAGAGACGGTTGCATGATGGGTGCTCTTTTCTACCCTAGTCCTCGGGACAATTTTCTGCGCATGGTACACGATAAGTACCTTTATCACGGCACTTGGGGACCACCAGAAGTTGCAGTGGCATGGTCAGAAGCATATCACTTTATTGAAAGAGACCTTTCAAGAGAGGATATAAAAGAATGATTGATAGGTCATTGATCGAAGATATGATTAAAACGCCGTTCAAGAAAACTCATCATTGTCAAATGTATGATACCGGCTGGAAAGATGCGATCGAGAAGTTAAAAACAATAGAAGATAGCAGACTCTATAAATCTCATAATGGCACTACTAGAGCAGACTATATAGGCCGGAGGCTAGGACATATTACTGTGAACCCGCATAGACCATATAATACACAAGCACTCAAAGAATGCTACGTATGCTTGGATGAGTGTGAGCAAGAATTAACAGCGTTTGACGATAGATATATTAATACAAGTCATGAACGAATACGCTCATTTGTGGAAGACCTGGTGGAACGTGCTAGAAACGCTAGAAGGATGTTGCTACATACTAACGAAGTAGACCGTACTGATCGAGCAAACGCTTCTGCAAAAAACTTTCATTTGATTCTATTTGGCCCCAAAGGTGCAGGTAAGACTTTCTTACTAAATCACATACTCGCAAAATATAGTGATTATTTCGATCAGGAGCATATACTTTGGGTGAGAATAAACTTAGTGGAGAGATTTGGCGGAGATATTGCAACGGACTTCAAGTTTGATCTTCGTCATCGAATACTTGCCCAAGCCACAAAAATCGTTATGCGCTATTATGATCCTATTTCAGAATATGCTAAGCCTTCTAAAAAATACCCGTTACGAGTTGTGGAAACACTATACGAAGCCGTGAAGGAAGAGGCACCAGATACAGACACAGCGAACAGATGGACTGACCAAGTGTCCTCTATGAAAAATGCATTTTGCAAGCTTGGTTCTGATCCTTCAATAAGCCCAGATTTGGTACCACGGCATCTAGGTGAAATTGTGATGAGGTTCATTTTTCAGAAAGGTTATTCAGTAATATGCGTACTTGATGGACTTGATAAATTAGAAGCAAGTGTTGCTGAAACTCGACGTTTCGAGAGATTATTTGATGCGGCTGTTAATCTAACGACGAGTACTGGTAGCCAAGGTATGATGATGGTCTCTGTCACACGTACCGATACTCTTAATACTCTCCCGAACATAGCTAGGCACGCTAATCCTTTCGTTTCTGGAGAAACCCAGAGACTTAGGATACACCCCGTTAATCTAAACGCATTAGTAGATCGGCGCTTGTCTTTCCTCCGCGAAATGGTTCCGGTAATTGCAGCTCAAGAAGGTTGGACTACGGAGGATTGGCCTAACCACATAGACGAATTTGTACGCGCGTTGAATTCCGAACAAAAGAACGATTTCACCGAAGTCTTGCTATACACACTTGGAGACAACCGCCGAGCACAGACTCAAGCACTTCAACTAATCTATTATCATTATCTTGAGAAAGCTAAATTGACGCGTTACTATATCCCAGAGTGTTTAGCTCTTGCAGGACAACGCTTCCCTCCGAAAGTGTATCGTTATGGCCTTACTGACAAAGGTAATTGGCGTAGAGAATGCGTAGATAATTCAGCATTTGACAACCATTTATTACCTTCTATATTTCATTTTCCTTATCTAGATCGTGATCTATGCCATAGTCAGGCTGCTGAATTTCCACATACTAGCGGTATCTTGTGGGGGATACGTCTTCTCCAAATTTTGGGCGCCTCAGATAGGCTTTTTCAAGATAGAGGGCTCGCCTTTGAGCCCTTGGTGGCAAAGGAAGCATCAGATATTATGTATAAATTGTTTGGTTACCCTAGAAGCCAAACATTGGATTTAATCATGGACTTCCAAGAATTTGAATTTCTGAGCCTTAAACCTAGTGACTTCCCGGTGCACCGCGAACCTAACAGACTCTATGTCCAAATGATGCCTAAAGGCCTCATTGTTTTGCGAAGTTTCATTTTCGATGTTGCATACTTGAGTCTTTGTGCAATGAGAGTACCAACGGGAGGAGAAACAGTAACGGCGCCATTTAAGGATAATTGCTTCATACCAGCATGCTTAGATGTTGCAATTGACATGCGTGCTGATTGGCCTCTTTCGGTTAGCCAAGCTTTACTCCAATGGATGGCGGCCAAGATTATTAACTCAACAGCTATATGTAGAATAATCATTGAAATCAATAATAGGCAGCAAGACATTTATAAAACAAAAATAGATTCCCTTACCCATCGCTATAGGATGATAGTTAATGAAGCTGTGATGGGACGAGAACGTATGGTAGATGGTATGTTTCAATTCGCTTCACGGCTTGGTAAAGAGGTTATCCCTCAACTGATGGGCATGATTGCTTCTCTAGATAAGGAAGATCAAAGAGCATCAAAAGAACTCGAACAAATCGTTACTGCATATTGGTCACACTGGTGCTGATCTCTCAAACTATCTATTCATGGGAGTGAACAAGGCTCTGTCTGTTCTCTTAACCTAAACCCGTATAAAAAGAGCCGTCTTATATGCAGCCTTGGGTGGCTCCGTATGCGCCTGCATTCTATGCCTGCCGCTTCGGCCATTTCACCGCCAGCTAGATAACAGCAACCATCAGCACCACTGCGGCTCCCGTCATCAGGTTGAAAGGCGCGGACGGATAGGCTGTGATGCCGTCCACACTTCGCATCTTGTTCTCAAGGAAGGCATTGAACACGCGCCCGCCCGGAACAGGCATGATCCGGGAACGATCAAGCGTTGAACGGGTAAATGCAGCTCTCTAATCTGCCGGTTAGGCATACCGCTATTTTCTCATATTTGGGCGGCTGTTTTTGCGGTTTGACAATAGGATGTGCAGGGCATATCATTCACCATGAATATAAAAGAGGTAAGAGGTCAGCTCACTACAAGTTGATATGGGAAATCTCGGAACTGAAAGGGGGCAACCAGAATGGGTATGACAGTCTACAGCCCGGATGGCTCAGTCGCATCAGTGTTCCAGGGCATAAAGCGCGATGGCAATAAGCTGGTCTTGAAGCAACTGGCTTTGGGACAGGTACCGATGGACGTCATCATAACCCCGAAAGAGGGCCTTAAGTCGCTGAGCATGGGGATGAGCCTGGGGCTTCTCTCGTTCATCTTACTCTTCCCCTATTTCTATTTCAGCTACCGTGGTGAAGAAAAGAAGAAGGCTGCAGCTCCAAAACCAGACGAGCCAAAGGCTTGATCCGCCTGGTCGTCACGGGTACCTCCAACGACCCCTGCTCCACCGCTGACAATCCCGCAGGGAGCAAGATTCTTCACAGCGTTTACATAGCCAGCCGCACAGCCAGCTTTGTTAGCTATGATAGCTGAGCCGGTTTCACCATGCTTGAAGAGTTGATATGCTCCTTGATTTGCCCCCAGGGGGAATTGAATCGGGTAGCAATACCATAGTCATATACAGGTCATCGAATCATAGCCCGGCCTCAGCGTTGGACGGCTCCGCGTCCTGCGGGGAAGGCGTTGAACACGCGCCCGCCCGGGGGTTATTTTACGCACCGGAATTGCCGGGGGACGGAATCAGTGATACAATTTCATAACCGCGGCGGGATACGGGCAGCAAAAGGAAAAAGTCATGTCCTCAACAGACTTCTATACAATAGGTTATCAAGGGCGCTCCTTGGACAATCTGCTTGAAGTATTGCTCTCCAACAACGTCCAAACCGTAGTTGATGTCCGTGAGTTGCCGCACAGCAGGATCCCCGTATTCTCCAAGAGCCGTCTTTCAAGTGCTCTTGAGCACGCTGGAATAAACTATGTCTCGGTTCGTCATCTGGGCAGTCCCCGCGAGCTGCGGAATGAATATCGGCGTACGGGTAACTGGACTGCTTTCGCCCGGGAATTCGAGTCGTTCCTGCAAACCAGGCAGGAAGAGATTGATGAATTAACCTCACGGGTTTACGCGGAAAAGACATGCCTCCTGTGTTTCGAGCGGGACAGCGGGCTTTGCCATCGCAGCATCGTGGCCAAGGCCGTTAAAGAACACTCCGGCAACGGTTTGCAGGTCAATAATCTCTAGAGCAATACCTCTTGCCGCCCTTCTTCCGACAGCGGCGGATAGAAAAGCCCTATGATGATCCATGATTTGGGATGGTCGCGCATAGTTCCCACAATAAAGTGAGTGTCGTTCCGATGCCGCATAGCGTCTTCATATTTTTGGCGCAGCTTTTCTTCCCACCTGTTGCCATATTCCTTGCGCCACCTGCGATATGACTGACATATCTCCCAGTCTACCACGCTTTGCGTGTGCCCCTTGCATTTGGGGTCATCGCACCAATATCTGTATTTGAAGTCAAACGGTATCTTTTCAAGAACGGGAGGCTTATCGCTATCGAAAAAGCGCTGTTGCTGCAAAGCGGCTATCTGCGCGCCGGTCCAGGACTCTTTTGTCGGCTCAATAATCAATGATTCTATTCGTTTAGGACGAAAGAATCCCAGTGAAATATTGGTTCTTTCTTGCTCGTCGCATATTTTCTCTAAGGAACGTTTCCTAAGAGGTTCCAGGAAGGCCCGCCTTTGCGCCCAGTCGTGTTCGGTGGATAGCATTGCGTCTAATACTTCGATGGAATCGATATCAATGTTGTGGCTTTCCGGCCTGGGATCGCTCGATTTCTTGATACGGGTTCTTATCCACTGGTACTTTTTAAATTTCTTTTCGGATACCAGAAAGCGGAATGGCAGGGGATGAAGTCGCAGCCATTCACCGCTCCGAGTGACGCCCGCAGTGCAGCTGGACTCGATGTATTTCCTGCTGGGGTTAGGATAGGTTTTCACAAGAATAAGGATATCTTCTCGTACAAACGATGCGCGTGTCACTATCTTACGTCTCTCATATCACTGATAGCCAAGAGGGTTTGTATAATTATATACAAGGGTCTATGATGTGTAAAGCTGATATAAAGACGGAGGTGTACATATTGTTGCCTTCGCTTCAGAGAATCAATGTATCCCGTTCGCGCTGATGCGCGCCGCCCGTTGCTCCAGCGCCTTCGCTTCTTCCTCCCGCGACATCTTTCTATAGACCCCGGCGAGGTTGTTCAGGCTCACGGCCACATTGGGATGATTCAGGCCATAGGCTTTCTCGTAGATCTCCAGCGAGCGTTTGTGAAGCGGCTCGGCCTGCGCGTACTGGCCCAGGGTATAGTAAAGCGCCGCGAGGTTGTTCAGGCTCGTGGCCACAGTAAAATGATCCGGGCCGTAAGTTTTTTCGTAGATCTCCAGCGAGCGCTTGTGAAGCGGCTCGGCCTGCGCGTACTGGCCCAGGGTATAGTAAAGCGCCGCGAGGTTGTTCAGGCTCATGGCTACACTGGGATGATTCGGCCCTTTTGTTTGCTGAGCGACTTGAAGCGCTTTCTCCGCCACAGTCAAAGCGTCGCCGTATTGCCCTTTTTGATAGAGAGAAATGTATTTCTGATTGAGACTATACCATTCACTTGCCATAATTTACTCTTATAATTTATTATGTAATAGCTGTTATAATTGGTTCAAATCAAGCAGGGATAAGGCCTTTTATCTTTTTTAAATGATAAGACGTGCCACATGTGGAAGTCAATAGAAAAGCATAGTGGGTAAAAATATAGCTAAAATAGTATATTATTTGTTTGGAAGTATATAAATATAGTGACCCGATAAAGTTAATCAAATCCTTCCCCGGCCGGAATTTTTAAAAAGCATGCCGGGAACAGGTAAGATTCGCCGGTGTCACACGGCAAGTAGCATACGGGACGTCGAGCAGTCAGCCGCGCTCCGGGGAAATAGAAAAGGGGCGACCGGAAGGCCGCCCCTTCGCATTTATGCATCTTTACAGCAAAGGCAGGTAATTATTCTTCTCGTAGTCCGTGACCCAGGTCCTGTACTTGTCCCACTCGATCTTCTTGTTCTCGAGGAAGGCGTTGAACACGTGCTCGCCCAGGGCCTCGCGCACCACCTTGCTGTTCCGTGTGAGTTCCACCGCCTCCCAGAGGCTGCCGGGCAGGGGGCGTGATATATTCAGACTTTGTTGCCAATTTGCTAGTATTTTGTTATCCTTTATGCACTCCGTATCTGGCTTAACAGAATAATAGGATCTTAGCAAGCTGGAGGCCGTTCATGCAGGAGATTCCCAAGCATTTTCGTGCGCAGTTCACCGACCGATTCATAAATTTTGTGCGAAGTACCGGGGAAATGATGATCCAGATGGAACTGGAGTTCAACTCTTGTCTGGACATTGCCAGGCTTAAAAAGGCCTTGGATCTTACACTCGATGCCGAACCGATACTCGGATGCCGTCTTGTAAAGCGGTGGTGGCGTCCGCACTGGGAGAGACTAGACGCAGATAGCAGAGATGTACTTTTAGTTGCTGAGGATGCTCGTGAATATGAAGGGTTCAAACGTTCTCCTATAGACCCATATACCGGGCCGCAGATCAAGGCCTGTCTGCTGCGAACAACGGACAGGAATCGTCTACTGATCAAGGTAGCCCATGAGGTAGCTGATGCTCGCGCCGTTACACAGATAGCTAAAATAGTTTCAACTAACTACTCCAGGCTGGCGTATGAACCAGAATACCGTCCTGAACCGAATATAAATGGAGACAGGAGCATCTGGCAGGTTTTAAGTCACGTGCCATGGCACGCCTACCCAACCATCTTGTACAATTATTATAGCGTGTATATGCTTCCGCTATTTATCCCCCTCGGAACAGTACATCTTCCTGTCACAGCGGACAACGATCGGACACTGGAGTTTATCAACCGCACGGTTCCCGAGGGCCTCTTGAAATGCATTATCGAATATGGGCGCCAGCGCAATGGAACGCTTAACGATATTATGATGGCGGCATTGTTTCACGCAATCACTAAGGCATCCGACTGGGACCACAAATCGCAGCTCAGACTGCGCGTGACGGTTGACCTGAGACGATTCAAGCCGGCGGACATCGTAGGCGGGATATGTAATTTGGGCGGGATGGAGATAGTCGACCTGGGCACCGATCTAAATGATGACTTTGACTATACGTTGAGACGCATCTCATCGTTCATGAGGCAGAGGAAGGCTTATTGGATCGGCCTTCACGATTACTTAGGGTTTGCACCATTAACCGTATTTCATTCGCACAATGTGATGACAAAAATAATTGTTCTAATAGTGGAGACTTCGACTAATGCCGGACATGCTCCAACTGTCTTCACAAATATGGGAGCTATAGAACAGACAGACGTTACTTTCGACGTACCGCCGGTCGAGGCCAGACTATTGCCACCGGTAGATTATCCGCCGCATATCATTTTCTGCTTTAGCAGCTACAACAGGTCGCTAACGATTTCAGCAGGCTCGTGGCCGTGTTCTAAGAAACTGATAGAGCGATGTCTTGATGAGATGATCGCTGTGCTGAGCGGGCTGTCTTCGGAAAAAGCCGCAGTCACGGCATATGCGGCATGAACCGGGTACACACGACAGCTCCAGACAGGACAATTTAGGCCTCTGAAAGAGTTAACCGGCTTTTCTGCCTCAAATAGCAATACGGCAGTTAGAGCATGATACCTTCGACTCGTTCGCACTCCCGTTACCCGGGGGTTTTCATATTCTACAAAAGTTACTTTGGTCGCCCCGATTTTGCAGCTAAAGCCGCAGATCCCCATGGTATACGTCGAGACACAGACCGAGCGGTAAGGTTCTATTAGCGCAGGTTAATTTTATTTGAAAATATTGGTGATAATACTTGACAAGATAATGTTAGATGTAATAACATGTTATCCCTTAAAGTTGGGTGCTGTACGATAAAATAGCACTGATAAGTAATAGACTTTAAGTACATTAAAGGAGGAAAAATAGCATGAAAGCGAAGAGTTTCATTGCAGCATTTATAGCGGCACCCTTTGTAATGGCACAGTTGATACTGGCTCCTATTGCTGTCTGTGTGTTGATGTTTAGAGGGATCTTGTTAGATATCCCTATAAAAATGGTTATGCCTAAGCATGCAATGACAACCAAAGTAGCGTTGATAAGTAATAAATCCTGAGTAAACTATTAAAGGAGCATAGCATGAAAAGTAAGAATGTCTTTGCTTTGTTTTTTATGGCGCCTTTTGTCATCGCACAATTAATAATGGCTCCCTTTGCCGCAGGGATTCTAGTATTGAGAGGGCTCCTATTTAGATAATCCTAGAAGAAAAACTGCGCTGAAGCAGGCTCAGGAGGCACTTAGAGATTCTGAGGAGGAGTTGCACCTAATATACGCCTCAATTCCTGATAATGTGAGCGTGATCGGTCTGGACGGTAAACTTTTGTATTGCAATGATGCCGGAGTCAAGATGTTTGGAGGGACCTCCGTAGATCAATATATTGGACGCAACGGTTTCGATTTTATCGCTGGTAGCAGTAGAGAGAAAGCTTTTGCAGAGTTTCCGAAGATATTCAATCAGAACGGCGGAGGCACCGATGAATACAAGATTCGCAGGGACGATGGCAGTGAATTTGATGGGGAAGTGACAGCTACGCTTATGAGGGACAAAGATGGCAATCCGCAGAGGATTATTACAGTAATGAGGGATATTACCGAGCGCAAGCGGGCGGAGGAGGCTCTGAGAGCTTCAGAGGAGAAGCTGCGGCTTATATTCGCTTCAATGCCGGATAGCGTAAGTGTGATCGATATGAGCGGCAAGATCATAGATGAGAACGATGCCGGAATCAGGCAGTTTGGAGTTAGCTCCAAAGAACAACTCATCGGACGCAACGGCTTCGATTTTATTGCCAGCAGTGAAAAAAACAGGGCTATCGAAATAATGCAGAACATATTCAGTAAAGAGAGCGGCGGCCCCCATGAATTCAAGATGATAAAGTTGGATGGCAGTGAATTTGATGGCGAAGTCATAGCCACATTAATGAGGGATAAAGATGGCAAGCCGCAGAATATCATGACCGTTATCAGAGATATCACAGAGCGCAAGCGGGCGGAGCAGGCGCTGAGGGAAAGCGAGGAGATGTCGCGGTCCATGCTGGACAAAGCTGCCATGGGGGTTTACCTGCTGCAGGACAAGAAGTTCCTGTACGTGAACCCGACGTTTGAAAAGATAATAGGCTATGCTAACGAAGAGCTTATCGGGCGGGATGTGATCAATTATGTGCATCCCGATGACAGGAGCATGGTCAGGACAAGAGCTGTGGAGAACCTTAAAGGTATATCCAATTCGCCGTATGAATTCAGGGTTATGAGGAAGGATGGCCGTGAGATCTGGGTCATGGAACGTGTCGCGTCCATCCAGTATCAAGGGCGGCGGGCAGCAATAGCCAGCTTCATGGAGACCACAGAGCATAGAAAGGCGCAGCTAGATTTGGAGCGCGCGTACGAAGAATTGAAGAAGGCACATGAGCGCATGGTGCAAACGGAAAAGATCAGGGCTATGGGGGAGATGGCCAGCGGCATAGCGCATGATTTCAACAATATGCTCGCGGTGATACTGGGGCGCGCGGAGCTGATCATGGATGATGTCAAGGATGACAAGGTAAAGAGGGGCATCTGGATCATTGAGCAGGCTGCCCTGGACGCGGCCAAAACGGTGAAGCGCATTCAAGAGTCCGCGCGGAATCGTGTGGATGTAGCCTTCGAAAGGCTGGATGTGAATCAGGTGGTGGAAGATGTACTCACGATGGTGGAGACCCGGGTGACAGAACTGGAACAGACGAAGAGGATAACCATAAAAGTAGCTCAGGAACTGGCGAAGGTAGGAATGATATCCGGCGATGCCGCCGAATTGAGGGAGGCACTGCTGAATATTCTGTTCAATGCCTTAGACGCTATGCCTATGGGCGGTAAGCTTACGGTAAAAATCTGGCAGGATGAGGATTCGGTGCAGATATCGATAACGGATACAGGGGTAGGTATACCTGATAAGATAAAAAACAGGATATCCGAGTCGTTCTTCACTACCAAAGCTTCCAAGGGGTCCGGACTGGGATTGAGTGTAACTTACAGCATAATTGCCAGACATGGGGGCATGATTAAGTTTGACAGCGAGGAAGGTCATGGAACTACATTCTACATCAAGCTGCCGCTGGCCGTTGAGACTGCTCAGAAGGATATGAGAAAAGTGAAAGCGGCCGAAACTAAAGCCGCTAACATACTGGTGGTGGATGATGAACCGGAGGTCTTGAAGGCCCTGGGGCTGAACCTGGAACACTTCGGTCACTGGGTGAAAGGATTCACCAGCGGAGCCGAGGCTATAAAGGCCTTTAAGGATGGCAACTACGATCTTGTTATAACGGACCTCGGAATGCCGGAGGTATCAGGGTGGGATGTAACCCGCGCTATAAAGGAGATACAACCGGACATGCCCGTGCTTCTCATCACAGGCTGGTCCATAGAGCTCGATGAAGAACAGAAGAAGATCGTCGACGGGGTTATAGCTAAACCGTTTAGCCGTGATTCGATCTCGTCAGCGATAGCCCGGGTGTTACCCACCAGGAAGGGCGTACCGGGAAAGAGAGGAAATGGCAGCAGGGGTGTAGTACACATCGTCTCATAGCTAATAAATCCAGCGCAGATCTGTTCGTGAAAATATACTTGGTATTTCCAAGTGTAATTGAATTATATCATCAACATCATAGATATATGCAGGTCATCGAGCTAGAGCCCAGCTTCAGCGTTGGACGGCTCCGTGTCCTTTGGGGCAGAAAGTAGGGGCACGGCATGCCGTGCCCCTACGCATTGATGTCTCTTACAGCAAAGGCAGGTAATTATTCTTCTCGTAGTCCGTGACCCAGGTCCTGTACTTGTCCCACTCTATCTTCTTGTTCTCGAGGAAGGCGTTGAACACATGCTCGCCCAGGGCCTCGCGCACCACCTTGCTGTTCCGTGTGAGTTCCACCGCCTCCCAGAGGCTGCCGGGCAGGGTCTTGATGCCGCGCTCCTCCCGCTCCTTATCGCTCATCTCGTACACGTTCTCCTCCACCGGGGCCGGTATCTCGTACTTGTTCTTGATGCCCTCAAGCCCCGCGGCCAGCATCACGCTGAATGCCAGGTACGGGTTGCAGGCCGGATCGGGCGAGCGGTACTCGATCCTCGTCGCGTTCTCCCTGCCGGGCTGATATTCCGGCACCCGGATCAGGTCGGAGCGGTTGCGCCGCGCCCATGAGATGTATACCGGGGCCTCGTAGCCGGGCACCAGCCGCTTGTAGGAGTTGACCCACTGCGAGGTGACGGCCGTGATCTCCGGCGCGTGCTTCAGCAGTCCGGCGATGTAGTACTTGGCCGTCTGCGACAGGTACATCGGGTCGCTGGCGTCGAAGAAGGCGTTCCTGCCGTCCTTGAACAGCGACTGGTGCACGTGCATTCCGCTGCCGTTTATTCCGAAAACGGGCTTGGGCATGAAGGTCGCGTAAACGCCTTTATTCAGAGCTATCTGCTTCACCACCAGCCGGTATGTCATAACATTGTGCGCCATGGTCATGGCATCGGTGTACCTGATATCTATCTCGTGCTGGCTGTCGGCGACCTCGTGGTGCGAATACTCCACCTCGATGCCCATCTTCTCCAGGGTCAGCACGGTCTCGCGCCTGAGATCGGTGGCCGCGTCCAGAGGGATCATGTCGAAATATCCGCACTTGTCCAGCGGCTCCGTGCCCTTGTCATCCCTGAAGTAGAAGAACTCCAGCTCCGGCCCTACATAATAGGTGAAGCCCATGTCCGCCGCTTTCTTCAGGGTCCTCTTCAGAACGAGCGCCGGATCGCCCTCGAAGGGCTCGCCGGTCGGTTTGAGTACATCGCAAAACATGCGCGCCACGGCGTTGTGCTCCGTCGGACGCCAGGGCAGAAGCCGGAAGGTGTCCGGGTCCGGCATGGCGATCATGTCGCTCTCGTCGATGCGTGCGAAACCCTGTATCGACGAGCCGTCGAAGCCCATCCCCTGATCCAGCGCCTTCTCCAGCTCGCCGACCGTGATGGCGAAGCCCTTCAGCATACCCAGGATGTCGGTGAACCAGAGCCTGATGAACTTGACGTCGTGCTCCTTGACCATCTTCAGGACGTACTCGTTGCTTTCCTTTCTACTCTTTGCAGCCATTTGTAAACCTCCTCCTTTTTTATCCATCTATATTGCATTCATTCCGGAATCCCCGGTCCTGATGCGTATCACGTTCTCTATCGGCATCACGAATATCTTGCCGTCGCCGCGCTCCCCGGTGCGGGCCTTGCTGATTATCGTATTCACCGCCGCGCCCACATCCTCGTCCAGCACCACCATCTCTATCTTGACCTTGGGCAGCAGCTCCACGCAGTACTCCCCGGCGCGCCATTGCAGCGTTATGCCCTTCTGCTTGCCGCGGCCGCTGACCTCGGAAACGGTCATGCCGAATATCCCCACCTCCGTCAGTGCCTTGCGCACCGGCTCCAGCTTCTCCGGCCGGAATATTGCCTCTATCTTTTTCATAGCGATATGCCTCCGTAAGCCCTCTCCCCGTGTTGCGATATATCGAGCCCCACGGTCTCCTCGTGCTCCTTGACCCTGAGGCCGATTGTGACGTCCACCAGTTTGGTAAGCACCCAGGTGATCGCGAAGGCGTACAGCCCCACGGATGCTATCCCCGCCATTTGTTTCAGCAGCAGCGCGCCGCTGCCCGCCACCAGGCCGTCGGCGCCGGCCGGGTTGATGGACAGGCTGGCGAATATCCCCACCGCCAGCGTGCCCCAGAGGCCGCCCATGCCGTGCACGGCCCACACGTCCAGCGACTCGTCCAGCTTCATCCTCTTCGTCCGCAGAAGTATGCAGTAGTAGCCTATTAGCGACGAGACGATGCCTATGGGCAGTCCGTATATCGGATCGATGTATCCGGCGGCCGGGGTCACGGCCGCGAGGCCGGCCACGGCGCCGGTGGCTGCGCCGAGCGCCGATGGCCGGCGGTGCAGCCAGCCCAGCGCCAGCCATGTGACCGCGCCGGCTGCACCCGCGATATTTGTAGCCACGAAGGCGCTTGACGCCAGACCGCCTGAAGTGAGGGCGCTGCCCGCGTTGAAGCCGAACCAGCCGAACCAGAGGAGGCCCGCGCCCAGCATCACCATCGGTATGTTGTGCGGCTCCATGGGCTCGCCGTCCTTATATCCCCTGCGCGCGCCGAGGACCAGCGCCAGCGCCAGCGCAGACATGCCGGCGTTCACGTGCACTACAATGCCCCCGGCGAAATCTAAAGCTCCAAGTTTTGCCAGCCAGCCGCCGCTGCCCCAGACCCAGTGCGTCACGGGACAATAAACTATCGTGAACCACAGCGCGGCCAGCACCAGGAACGAGCTGAACTTGATGCGCTCGACCACGCTCCCGGTCCACAGCCCCACGGTGATGATGGCGAACATGCATTGGAAGGCCATGAAGGCCAGGTGCGGCACGGTCGTTGCATACGTCGCCGACGGCTCCTGACCCACATTTCTAAGCCCGGCCCAGCTGAGGCCGCCGATCACGCCTCCCGCGTCCGGCCCGAAGCTCAGGCTGTAGCCGTAGATCACCCACAATATGCCAATCAAGCCCAGCAGGGCGAAGCTCATCATCTTGGTGGAGAGCACGTTCTTGCGGCGAACCATGCCGCCGTAGAACAGCGCCAGGCCCGGCGTCATGAGCATGACCAGCGCCGTCGATATGAGGATCCATGCCGTGTCACCCGCGTTTATCATTTCTTATAATCTCTTTCACAAGTCGGTGTCGTTGGTTACAAGACAATGTTACTTAGCGATTGTTTCGCGGGAATTACGCGAATGTTACGGTCGTGTTACGGTTTTTGGGAACCCTCACCCTGGCCCTCTCCCTGCGGAGGGAGAGGGAAGATAATTAAGATGTAACTCCCCCTTACCCCCTCTTCTAAAAAGAGGGGGAACTTAACGGGCACGTCGTGCCGTGCCCCTACACGATGTCCGTCATGATCAGG